>CAYOLQ010000008.1:0-12721 GCA_964404825.1 uncultured Chitinophaga sp. | reverse complement strand
TAGATGGGGTGAGAAGTTTATCCCGATGAACATCGGGAAACCCCATCTTCCACCCAGATAATAGAAAATCCCTGTATTTATAGGGATTTTTTTTTGAGAGTAATCTGAGTAGATGGGGTGAGAAGTTTATCCCGATGAACATCGGGAAACCCCATCTTCCACCCGTATTAGTTAAAATCCCTGTACATGCAGGGATTTTTTTTAAAGTAAACTGATTGAATATTTGAAGATGGGATGAGAAGTTTATCCCAATTAACATCGGGAAAATGGATTGTTTTTGATAATTTCACAGTACCAAAAAAATCACTTGTGGATCAAATCATCCGAATCAAATGAATCGTAAATACAACTAATTAAACATTGAATAAAAATGGGAGAAAATGGAAAATATAATCCATTCAGATTAACTTTTTTGGACGAACCTTATGTGTCAGAGTTTTTTCTTCAAACAATAGAGGATTTGAAAATCCCGATTGTTCAAACGCCTAAATCCCTTGATTTTGGTAGAGGAAGAAATCTGGTTTATATATCTGAACAGCAGGCTGTTTCGCAGATGGAATTGTCGGAAGAGCAATTATTATACACCCATTCGGAGAATTCAATCGGATGGATTGAAGAACATATCGGGAAAACAGAATTTTATTCAACAATTAAGTATTTCAAGGATAAGGGTCTTTTCAGGGATCTGCTCAGGGAATTGTATCCTGATTTTTTTTACACCACAATTAAATTAAGCCAAATCGATTCATTCGATATTTCAAGCATACAAATGCCATTTGTAATAAAGCCCTCTGTCGGATTTTTAAGTCTGGGGGTTATCAATATTAAAACAGTATCGGATTGGGAAAAGGCCAGACCTCAGATTTTGGCCGGCAGCAGTTGGGTAAAAAAATTCTTCCCGTCAAGCGTTGTCGATAGTTCTACTCTCATTATTGAAGAGTATATAAAGGGGGAGGAGTATGCTTCGGATTGCTATTTTGATTCAGTGGGCAGGCCTGTGGTGCTGAGCATTTTTAAGCATGTGTTTGCATCCGGCGATGATGTGAGCGACAGAGTCTACACAACTTCACATGAAATAGTGAAAGATACTCTACCCGCCATAGAGTCATTTCTTATTAAACTGGGGAAAAAGACAGGACTGAAAAATTTCCCTCTTCATCTGGAGGTTAGAATTGATGATGACCACACCATTATGCCCATAGAAGTAAATCCTGCTCGATTTGGAGGCTGGTGCACTACAGCCGATATGGCTTTTTTCAGCTATGGTATTAATCTGTATGAGTATTATTTTAACCGGAAAAAACCAAATTGGACAGAAATTCTTTCCATAAACGATACAGATAGTTACAACATCATTGTACTGGATAACCGGACTGGAACAGAGGGAAAGGGTATTAAAAGCTTTGACTACAAGAAATTAGTAAGTGAATTTGAAAATGTGTTGGAATTCAGAGAGGTTGATTTTTCAAAACACCCCTTATTTGGGTTTATGTTTATCAGAACACGAGAAGATAATTTCGCGGAGATAATCAGAATTCTTCGGGCAGATCTATTGGATTATATTACTTTATAAGTAGCATCTCATCAAAAAAAGCTTGCTTTTCTTTTATTGGTCAGGGAAATTTAAAATTTTCATTAAGCATAATTCAAGCATTAGCCGTCAAAAGGACATTGATGATATAACTCATTTAAAATCAATTTGATATTGTTAAAAAACTAAAAGGGCAGCCCGTCACGGGATGCCCTTTATTCGCTAACCACTTAAACCTAAAAAAGAAAACTTTACATTATTTCTAACATCCAGGATTCAAATTTGAGTTCCTCGTCGATGAATATCTCCTGATTTTGAATTTCAAAAGATTCCAGCATCCATTCTTCAAGAATTAACTCTTCTTCCTGAAAATCTTCGTTCATATTTACCTTGAAGTCTTCCATCATCCATGATTCCATAAGTAATTCCTCATCCTGAAATTTTTCAGTACTGATTGCTGCTCCGAAATCGTTGAGCATCCATGATTCGAGCTCCAGAGGACTTTCTGCAAATACTTCAGTTTTGTTGTTGAACTCTTTAAGGGAGGTCATCCAGCTTTCGAGCTCCATGCCAACTTCCTTTGCACTATTAAGAAAGGCAGTTACTGTTGCGCTCTTTTTCTGTGAAGAATCCTTTTTCCCTTTTGTACCATCTGCAAAAACACTTATTGTGCTTAAGCTTAATACTGCGGTAAGTGCGATATATATAATTCTTGTTTTCATCTCGTTTTTATTTAATTGTTGATGAAAACATATTATCACATTGCGTGCCAAAGTCTGCAATGTATTTAATATCAGGTAAATACAAGTATAATTGTTATTTATAATCTTTACAAATATGAACGCTTTTGAAACAGGGTTGTTCGTTTTCGGACAGGGTAGGGAGGGATTAAGAAGGAGGACAATGGACTATAAAAGAAGGACGATAGAGAATGGACGATGGATTATTGGAGGAGAGGGCTATAGACGATGGACCTAAAAGAAGGACGATAGACCATGGACCATAGACCATACATTATGTCCATCGTCCATGGTCCATCGTCCCATCTTCCTCCTACAAAAAACTATTCGTCACCAAGCTTAATAATCAGCTTAATAATATTCTCAATTTCAGAATCGGGAACCTTACCTTTATAGATTGCCCGACAGATACGGTTTTTATCCAGAATCACAACTGTGTACTCGTCTTCAGGCAGACCCCAGGTATTTTGGAGAGTTGCTTCATAATCGAAGAGAATAGTTGTTTCATATTTTTTTGCTTTGTTCCCGGCGATTGTGCGGATAAGGTAATTGGGTTTCCAGGTCGATTCGCAGTCAACAATTCCAAATCCTTTGAATTTATCACTGCTTATGCGATTATCAACTTCTCTTGCTTTTTTTACTGCATCATTAAATACGTCATTGAGGTCCGAAACATCGGGATCAACATAATTTAGTTGTAAAACTTTTCCAGGCCACGATGCCATTGTAAATTCTTTGCCGTCAGCATCGGTAAATTTCCATTCCGGAGCTTTCATGCCAACTTCGAGTTTTCCTTTTTGTCCAAATGCGGTAAACAACGCAGCTGAAAGGACAAACAAGGTAAGAATCAGTTTTTTCATAAGGTATTTTTTAGTAATGAGAAGGCAAATTAAGGCATTTTTTTGATAAACAATTAATCTTAGGAATGATTTTGCTTTTTGAAGTATGGAATTCTCAGTGAAAAAATATTAAGCGCAAGGGAATCGCAAATTAAGAGTTAAGCGCAAATGACGCGAGGGCGCAGGAGGAATCGCAAATAGAGAAGAAAAACAAGATTAAGCGCAAAGTAACAGGACGCATAACTTTGCAAACCTGAAGCTATGCGAAACGGGGGAGTGCAGAATATATATTGCGTTTTACTTTGCGCCCTCGCGCCCTTGCGCTTAATAGTGTCAAGAGGGGAAGCGGTTTGATCAGGACTTCTTCTGATATATGATGTAACTATACGCAACCGGATTATTCTCACCCGCAGGATATTTCGTTCTTTCGAGTTCATCCCACTCATCAAAATTTATTTCAGGGAAGAAAACATCCCCGTCAAATTCTTTATGCAAACGGGTAATATATAATTTCCTCGCATGGGGCAGGAATTGCTTATACACCATACCTCCCCCGATAATAAATGCTTCATCTTTCTCATCGCAGGCAACCATCGCTTCTTCGATTGAGGCAACCATTTCGCAATTTTCAAACGATTCACCCTTTACATCGGAGATAACTATATTCCTTCGGTTTGGCAGCGCACCTTTGGGGAGGGATAGAAATGTGCGGCGGCCCATGATTACGGTGTGACCGCTTGTTATTTGCTTAAAGCGCTTCAGATCGTCCGGAAGGTGACAGAGCAAATCATTATTTAACCCAATAGCATTGTTTTCTGCAATGGCTACAATTATCGATATATTCTTGTTGGTTATGCTTTTCATTTTAATTTGAAATGGGTTAATTGGAAAATTAGGCTTACACTGCAATGTCGCCTTTAATGTGAGGATGAGGGTCGTAATCTCTGAGCTGAAAATCTTCATATTTAAAACTGAAAATATCCTTTACATTTTTATTGAGATCCATCTGTGGCAGTTTTCTTGGCTCGCGGGAAAGCTGAAGTTTTACCTGTTCGATATGATTCAGGTAAATGTGGGCATCTCCCAGTGTGTGCACAAAATCTCCAGGTTCAAGGTCCGTAACCTGAGCCACCATTTTTAGCAACATTGCATAAGAAGCAATATTAAACGGCACTCCAAGAAAAATATCGGCGCTTCGCTGGTATAGCTGACATGATAGTTTACCATTGGCTACATAAAACTGAAACAGAATATGGCAGGGAGGAAGATTCATCTGGTCGAGGTCACCAACATTCCAGGCACTTACAATATGCCTTCGCGAATCAGGATTCTTTTTTATCGATTCAATAACCTGTGTGATCTGGTCGATATGCTTTCCGTTTGCAGAGGTCCAGCTTCTCCACTGGTACCCGTATATTTTCCCGAGTTCTCCATCGGGACTTGCCCACTCGTTCCATATTTTAACCCCGTTATCGTTGAGATACCGGGTATTGGTATTTCCCTGCAGAAACCAGAGAAGCTCATAGATTATTGAACGCAGATGGAGTTTTTTGGTGGTAAGCACTGGAAAACCTTCACCCAGATCAAAGCGCATCTGGTAACCAAATACCGATTTAGTGCCTGTTCCTGTGCGGTCGCTTTTCTCCACTCCCTTATCCATAACATGACTCAACAGTTCCAGATATTGTTTCATCAGAATTGTAATGTTAAAAAGTAAATATTTTGATATCCGGTTAAAACATTATTAAACAAAGAGTTAACTCGTGCGATTATTTGTTTAAAGGGATAAATTCCGGTTCATAAATGTAACCATTTAGATTTATCTGCTGATGAATTTGTAAGAATCAATATGAACAATGAATGTTTAAATCTTATTTTTTTAAGGAAAAATTGCACTGTGCTTTATATTCTTTTATATTCGTTAATTAATTTTTCTTATGAGTAAAAATTTCAGATACGCACTAATTGGCATCGGACTCGCCTTTATTATTTTTCTTCTCTGGTTTTTCAGCAGCATTGTAATCTATATCATCATAGCAGCAATTTTAGCACTTGTGGGCAATCCCATTATGACATTTCTCAGTAAGATTAGAATCTGGAAATTCCATATACCATTGCCTATCAGGGCTTTAATTACTCTTTGTTGTATTTATGGAGTTTTTATAGGGTTTTTCTGGATTTTCATCCCAGTGATTGCAGGAGAGGCCCAGGCTTTATCAGATATTGATGCCGACACACTTATCGCTCAGTTTCAGGAACCCCTCGATAATGCGCAGGCTTTGTACGATAAATATCAGGTAAGAGAAACCAATAGCCCCGGATTTGAGGAAATTATTAAGGATAAAATCAAACATGTTCTCGATGTAAGAATCTTAACTGATATGGTAAGTACTGTTGCGGAAACTCTTGGAAATTTATTTATCGCTTTATTTTCGATAACCTTTATCAGCTTTTTCTTTCTGCAGGAGCAGGGAATGTTGTCAGAAGCAATTGTAATTTTAGTACCTAAAAAATACGAGAAAGCTACCAGAAGGGCGCTGTCATCAGTTAAGCATCTTCTGGTTCGTTATTTTGTGGGGATCGGAGGACAATTAACAGGAATACTAATACTTGTAACATTGGGTATGACAATAATAGGACTGGATTTTAAGCAGTCACTGCTTATTGGACTTACAGCCGCAATAATGAACATTATCCCTTACCTTGGTCCTCTTATCGGCTCCGGACTTGGCATTTTAATGGGCATGGCGTTCCATATTGATATGGGAATAGTAAATCTTCTCCCGCTTGTCGGATACATGGTAATTGTATATCTGATTGTTCATGCCGTTGATAATTTTATTTTTCAACCATTTATATTTTCAAGCAGTGTAAATGCCCATCCTCTTGAGATTTTTCTGGTTATAATGATGGCAGGTAGTATTGGCGGGGTAACCGGGATGATTGTAGCTATTCCGGCATACACTATTCTTAGGGTTTTTGCAAAAGAATTCTTTAATAATTTCAAAGTTGTGAAAAAATTGACAGAGAAGATATAAATATTACTACATGGAATAAATATCTTTACAGATGCAAACAGGAGGATGAAGAAAATTATATTCTGTATTTTATTATGTATTGCTGTCGGACTTGAAGCTCAGGTTTCAATACAGGCCGATATAAACACAGGTTGTAATCCTTTGCTGGTGACTTTTTCAGTTGAGCCTCCATCAGCAAGGGATACAATAACATCTATTGAATGGAATTATGGTAACTGGACACCTGTAAGTACAGATATCTCTCCAATAGTCTTATTCAATCTTAACGGAGTTTTCGATGTTATTTGCACAATAAATGGCACATTCCAGATTACCAGAAATGACTTAATCACTGTAATTGATTGTTCCGACACACTAAAAATCCCCAACGTTTTTTCACCGAATGAGGATAATATTAATGACTTTTTTGAGGTAAAAACAGACGGTATAAGCACTTACTCCTTTGCAGTATATACCCGTTCCGGAACCCTTATTTATAAAACCGAATCTCCAATTATACAATGGGACGGGCGTTCTCTCTCCGGTCACAAAATGAAAAACGGAATATATTTTTATATAATCCGGCAGCTGGAAAGCGAGCCTCTAAATGAGTTTAAAGGAATCGTTTACTTATTTGAATGATATACAAGAAATTGTGTAAATTTCAATTTTGATTTTAAATAAGTTCCAAATAAGATTAGTCTCAGGCAATGTTTTTTTTATATTTAATATATTTGGAATCCATAAAATTTTTGGAATAAATCATTTAATGGAATAGTTTCTTACTCTTAATATTCAAAGGAATGAATAATTGCTCAGCCGGTAACGTTTTCAGGATTTTGTTCCTCTCTTTCATTGCTTTACTTTTTTCTTCTCCGGCATTGTTTTCCAGCGATTCTCCTGCTGATTCATCTGAAAATACTATGCATTCAGAAGCTTCCCATGAAGATCTGATCAGAGGAGAACGATTGTTTTTCGGATTGGTTTACATGGGTGAAAAGTCGGTAAATTGTGCCTCCTGTCATAACACACGGTTTGTTGATACCCTGAACTGGAATCCAAATGCAGAAGAAATATCCATTAAATATAAGGATAAAACAATTAAGGAGTTCACGGCTGTTCTGCTCCGGCCCAGATCAGAAAAGATGAAGGAAGTGCACAAAGAATTTGATCTCTCCGAAGCTGATATCATCATGCTTAAGGCTTACATGGATGACTTTTCGGAAAAGGGTCTTAAACCGGAAAAAGCCATAATAAATAAGCTTATAATTTTTATTATCGTAAGTTGTTTGCTGCTGTTTTCTCTGGCAGATCTTACTGTAATAAAAAAGTTCAAATATAAGTGGGTTCACCTTATTATCCTGCTCGGCGGTGGTGTTTATATTACGAACTCGCTGGTTACAGATGCATTGGCTATAGGTCGCTCACAAGGATATTCACCCGACCAGCCTGTTAAATTTTCACATAAGATACATGCCGGTCAGAACGGAACCGATTGTTTGTATTGCCACAGCTCAGCCGAAACCAGCAAATCTGCTGGCATTCCTTCAACCAGTGTGTGTATGAACTGCCATATTATTGTCAGGAATGGATCCCGCTCCGGAGCTTTTGAAATTGCCAAAGTGGTGCAGGCCTACGACAGCGGAAAAACTATCGACTGGATTCGCATTCACAATCTTCCTGATCATGCTTATTTTAACCATTCACAGCATGTGGGTGTCGCAAAACTGGCTTGTCAGGAGTGCCATGGTCCGGTTGAAGAAATGGATCGCGTAACGCAAATTTCGGATCTATCCATGGGTTGGTGTATCGACTGTCACCGCACAAAGAAGGTAAGTTTTCATGAAAATGCTTTCTATGAAGTGTATCGCGATAAGGTTGAGCAGATGAAAAAAGGAGAACTGGATAGTGTAACCGTTGAAATGATAGGCGGAACAGAGTGTATGAAGTGTCACTATTAAATATTTATGCGAAAATGTACCAAAACGAGAAGGAAGAGCGGTTTTGCAGATGGGTTGCGTTGAAAAATTTCGCTGTAACAAAGTCAGGATTAAAAAAATATGAAAAAAGTTATTCCGATGAAGAACTACTATAACAGCATTGAAGAGTTTAATAATGTTCCGGGACAGGAGGAGGAGAAATTTGAGAAAGAACATAAATCTGCAGTTCTGGAATTATTCGGGGATGATATTGTAAATCAAAAATCCTCCAGACGCGATTTTCTTAAAGTGTTTGGATTCAGTGTTACATCCGCTGCAGTACTCTCCAGTTGCGAAAAACCCATTCAGAAGGCAATCCCGTATATTATTTCGCCGGAAGAAATCGTTCCCGGAAAAGCACTGCATTATGCTACTACTTTTTTCGATGGACAGGAATATGCAGGTATTCTCGTTAAAACCAGGGATGGAAGGCCGATAAAAGTTGAAGGAAACGCATTGTCAACCTTTAACGGAAATGGTACAACAGCCCGCATCCAGGCATCTGTTTTAAGTTTGTACGACGATGCAAGATTGAAAGCCCCCCGTGCCGGAAACAAGGATGTAAGCTGGGAGGAAGCTGATAGTCAGATTATAGAATCGCTAAGTGAAATTAATAAGTCAGGGGGAGAAATTGTACTACTTACCTCCACTCTGATTTCCCCTACCACAATTCGTCTGATTAAAGAATTCGGAAAGAATTTCACAAATTTCAGATGGGTGCAGTATGACGCTGTTTCGTACAGTGCAATTGCAGACGCTAATTTTGAAGTTTTCGGTAAAAGGGTAATTCCTGATCTGCATTTTAAAAATGCAAATACTGTGGTTTCCTTTAACGCTGATTTCCTTGGCAGCTGGCTGGCGCCGGTACATTTCATCTCTGCCTGGACATCACGACGGAAACTTCATGAGGGACAGAAAGAAATGCTTCGCCATTATCATTTTGAAAGCGGAATGAGCCTTACCGGCAGCAATGCAGACTACAGAATCCCCATCAGACCCTCTCAGGAAGCGATTGTTCTTGCCAACATATACAATAAAATTGCTGCGGCATCAGGAAAAGAGATCTTCGATGTGCCTCTCTGTGAAACAGATGTAGAGGGAGTCGTGTCTGAACTACTTGCAAACAAAGGAAAATCAATTGTGATCTCCGGAACAAACGACATCCGCATTCAGTTGATCGTAAATTCAATTAATCATCTTCTTGGCAATTACGAATCTTGTATTGACCTTGCTAATTCCTTAAATATTGCATCAGGATCAGATCGTGAAATGGAGTCTCTCGTTAGTGATCTGACAGCTGGTAATACAGATGCATTGCTTGTTTACAATATAAACCCTGCTTACGATTATTATTTCGCTGAAGCATTTAAAAAGTTCATACCCGGATTAAAGCTAAGTGTTAATATGACAACCGGTCTCAACGAAACCGTTGGTCTATGCCGTATTGAATGTCCTGTAAATCATTATCTTGAATCCTGGGATGATGCTGAAATTACCCCCGGAGTTTATAGCCTCGCCCAGCCTTGCATTCATCCGATATTTAATACCCGGAGTTTTCAGGATTCACTTCTTGTATGGAGCGGAAACACTAGTACCTATGCTGATTACCTTAAAGCAAACTGGAAAGAATTTGCATTCCCAAACTCCATGCAGGGCAGTTTTGAAGCATTCTGGACGAATAGTCTGAGGGATGGGGTATATGGTATAAGGACCGCCGGATCCGGATCCCCCGAAATTAAAAAAGAAAGTATTATTTCTGCCTTTGAATCAGTTGATTTGGGACAGAAGGAAGGATTTGAAGTCAGTCTGTTCGTCTCAGTTGCCATTGGTAACGGGATGCATGCAAATAATCCCTGGCTTATGGAACTGCCTGATCCCATTGCAAAACTCTGCTGGGACAATGTGGCAGCAATTTCACCTGCAGATGCACAGGGTCTTGGAATTCTAACGGGTGACATTATTAAACTGGGAGAAAATTTATCCATACCTGCATTTATTCAACCCGGTCAGGCTTTGGGAACGTTATCAGTGGCTTTGGGTTATGGACACACAAATGCTGGTAAGGTTGCCGATAATGTAGGTATAAATGGTTTTCCGTTTGTGAGTTTTAAAGATGGAAACAGAAAATACAGTTTCAGTATTGATAAAATTGAAAAAACCGGTGAAAAAGTTCAGCTGGCTCTTACCCAGACGCACCATTCGATGGAGGGAAGAGCAATTGTAAGGGAAACCAGTTTGAGTAAATACCTCGAAAATCCGGCATCAGGAAATGAAATCCATACCGAATTCGAATCAAAGCACCAGACACTTTATCCCGAAGTAAAATTTGACGGATTTCACTGGGGTCTCGGAATTGATTTGAATTCATGTGTCGGTTGCAGTGCATGCGTGATCGCGTGTCAGGCCGAAAATAATATCCCTGTGGTCGGTAAGTCGGAAGTTCAGAAAAGGAGAATAATGCACTGGATAAAAATCGATCGTTACTATTCAGATAGTCCGAAGCAGCCAATGGTTGTGTTCCAGCCATTAATGTGTCAGCATTGCGACAATGCTCCCTGTGAGAATGTTTGTCCGGTTTCGGCAACGAATCACAGCAGTGAAGGACTTAACCAGATGTCGTACAACCGCTGCATCGGCACAAAATATTGTATTAACAACTGTCCTTATAAAGTAAGAAGATTTAACTGGTTCAGATATACCGATAACAAAGCATTTGATTTCAACGCTGCATCAGACCTTGGTAAGCTTGTGCTTAATCCTGACGTAACAGTGCGTGAAAGAGGGGTAGTTGAGAAATGCACCTTTTGTGCGCAGAGAATTCAGGAAACCAAACTCAGCGCAAAACTCGAAGGACGAGCTGTTGCCGATGGCGATGTTCAGCCAGCCTGTGTGCAGTCATGTCCTTCAAATGCGCTGATATTCGGAAATATGAATGATAAGGAAAGCAAAGTTTCAAAGATGAAAGCTGATCCCCGGAATTATCATTTGCTTGAAGAGTTGCATACTTTGCCATCGGTGGGGTATTTGACGAAGGTGAGGAATGTTGATGTTTGAGTGACGGGTGATGGGAGGAAAAAGTGATGGGTGACAAGTGACGAGTGATGAGTGACGGGTGACGGGTGACGGGTGAAAGATTCAAAGGGTAGTGGCGATGGGGGAGTTTTGGGATTCGATCAGGTTTTTGATGATTCGGAAGTTTTGATTTTAGAAGTTTAGGTTTGAATTAATGCATATTTATAACTAACAAATTAATAAAACCCCTGTAGTTTATGTATAACAGGAACATACGAGGTCCACTGGTAGAAGGAAATAAGACTTATGGTCAGATCTCTGCGGACATCATTGCCCCCATCGATGCCAGACCGGGATTATGGTGGTATGTGACAATGACACTGGCCAGTGCAGCAGCTCTTTTTGGTTTTTACGCCATATACATTACCGTGTCCAAAGGTATTGGTACCTGGGGGCTGAATAATTCTGTTGGCTGGGGTTGGGAGATTATCAACTTTGTATGGTGGATTGGTATTGGACATGCCGGTACAGCCTTTTCAATATTTCTTCTTATTCTGCGTCAGAGATGGAGAACTTCTATAAACAGGGCTGCAGAGGCAATGACTGTGGTTGCTGTTGGTTGTGCTGCCTTATTTCCCGCATTGCACATGGGTAGGGTGTGGCTTGCGTTCTTTATTTTTCCTTATCCGAATACCCGTGGTTCACTCTGGGTAAACTTTAACTCACCTCTGTTCTGGGATTTTATTGCTATTTCAGCTTACCTGCTGATATCTTTCTCCTTCTGGTATATGGGTATGTTGCCCGATTTTGCAACTATTCGAGATAAGACAACCTCCAAAATAAAAAAGGCTGTTTATGGTTTTTTCAGCATGGGATGGACAGGAGGCAGTCATGAATGGATTCGGTTCGAATCACTGAGTTTTATTCTCGGAGGAATAGCAGCAGTTCTTGTAGTTTCGGTGCATTCGATAGTTTCAACCGATTTTGCCGTGGGAGTAATTCCGGGATGGCATACTACATTGTTCCCGCCGTATTTTGTGGTAGGTGCAATTTTTTCTGGTTTTGCAATGGTTATGACCCTTATGGTTGTGGTAAGGAAAGTTTACAAGCTTAAGGATTATATTACCGATAATCATATGGATGCCATTGCCAGAATTCTTACATTCATATCATTGATCATGGGAACGGCATACGCTACCGAGGTTTTTATGGCATGGTACTCCGGAAATGAATATGAAATGTTTACTTTTTTTAAAAACCGTGTGACCGGAGAATATTCAGTTCAGTTCTGGGGGATGGTGATTTGCAATGCACTTATTCCGCAGTTATTCTGGTTCAAAAAAATCAGGAAGAGCACCTGGGGACTTCTCCTGATATCCCTCGCGATAAATCTGGGTATGTGGTTCGAGCGTTTTAATATCGTTGTAACTTCCCTGGCAAACGATTTTCTGCCATCCAACTGGGTTTCATATTCACCAACCGTAATTGAAATAGGAATTTATGTCGGTACAATCGGATTGTTTGTTGTGGGCGTATTGCTTTTCTTCAGATACATACCAATGATTGCAATCAGTGAGGTTAAGGGAGTGTTGAATATTGGATC
>CAYOLQ010000007.1:0-67497 GCA_964404825.1 uncultured Chitinophaga sp. | reverse complement strand
TTTACCCCTCCGTATCCAATAGAAACGCCTTAAACTCAGCCATCAATTGTAACCTGTCAACAGGCACTACCCCTGCCCTCTCACATACCTGTCCGCCGGCAAGATTCGATAATGCTGCTATTTCTATAGGAGGCAAGCCTGCTGCGAGACACAGACATGCCAGACTTATCACCGAGTCACCTGCACCAGACACGTCTGCAATATCACGTATCTCTGCAGAAATATGATGGTAATCGTTTTTATCGTTAATCATGATCCCCAGCTCTGATAGGGTAACCATAACCATCTTGTGCTTCCTTGATTCTCTCAAATCTTCCATTGCACTTGCAATATTCTCCAGATCGTGCTTATCTATTTCTGCTTTTAAACCCTGATTGAGTTCCTTAAAATTAGGTTTAAACAAGGTCACTTTTTCATAGGTAAGGAAGTTTCTTTTCTTGGGATCCACCAGAACCGGAACTTTCTGCTTGTTGGCTACCTTAATAACATCATATATAACTTTGGGAGTTATTGTGCCTTTGTCGTAATCCTGAAAAATAATGGAATCGATTTTCCCTTCCGTGAGCATGTTTTCAACGATATCTATCAGTTTTTTCTCAGGTTCAGGGTTTATGTAATCATCCTGTTCTTCATCCAGTCTGAGGAGATGTTGATTCCCGCTTATTACACGGGTTTTCATCGTAGTAATCCGCTTTGAGTCAATAATGATTCCTACATCCGTAAGATTCTGCGTATTCATCAGATCAATGAATTCCCTGCCCCTGTCATCATCTCCGATAACAGAGCAAAGAATAGGTACAGCTCCCATGGCCTTAATATTCAGGGCAACATTTGCAGCTCCACCCAGACGTTTCTCAACATGAATGTTCGACAATACAGGAACCGGTGCTTCCGGGGAAATGCGATCCACCCTGCCCCAGAGGTATGTGTCGATCATAACATCGCCAATAATAAGTACTTTTTGCTTTCTGAATTTTTTGAAGAGCTTTTCGATATCGGTGTTTTCGAACATTTCGGATTTCTTTCGCAATAGTGAAGGTAAAAGTAAATTTATTTTGAGTCTGTCTTTTTATACCATGAGCCCGGTTCGTGAACCTCAATTTCAATACCCGTCTTTAAAATTTCACCATAGAACGGACTATATTTAACGGATTCATTTGTAGATATCGGGTGTGGCTCTATCCGGGAATCAAATTTTGATCCCATAATCAGTAATTGAACCTGGTAATCGAATTTTTCAGTATCATCCATATTATTGAAAACCAAAGCTAAATCAATATCACTTTCTTCATTATCAATTTCTTTTGCATACGAGCCAAACAGATAAGCTTTCACCAACCGTTTGTCATTCTTTGCAATTGCAGCAATATAATCACTTATGCTTTTATTTGTTCTTTTATCCATAACCTCAATAATCATACTTGCCAAAACTCAACTTTAACATAGACCAAAGATACAGACTTTATCAAATATTTAGAAATCTATCGAATTATCATAAATACCATACTTAGTACGGATCCACATCCGGCAAAATCCTTACACCACTCATTACATCCGATGCTGATGCCTCCTTTAGTATGTCCGCAAGGAGTTTTCTCGCCTTCTCAAACGAGGACTTCTTCTCAATCTTCAACAAAATATTCAGTATGTAATAATTACTGATCCTCCCCACCAACGGCTGCTGCGGTCCAAGCACTCTTTTGCCGAAGACAATTCTCATCTCATCTGCCAAAGAATTTGCTGCCTTCTGCAATGCAGGAAATTCCTTATGCTTAAGCGTAATTCTGATCATCCTCACGAAAGGCGGGTAATTAAATGCCTGCCGTTCTGAAATCTGCTCCCTGAACATGGCTTCGTAATCGTTATTCCTGACATATTGAATCAGAGCCAGATTGGGATCAGTGGTCTGAATAATGACCTTCCCCTGCTTATCCTTCCGGCCCGCCCTTCCGCTAACCTGTGCCATCAATTGGTAACTTCTTTCAAAGGCCCTGAAATCGGGGAAATTCAGCATCTGGTCTGCGTCGAGAATGCCTACAAGAGCCACATTCTCAAAATCAAGACCTTTGGAAAGCATCTGTGTTCCAACAAGAATATCTATATCTCCCCTGCCAAAATTTTCAAGTATTGTTTCATAGGAGTTCCGGGTGCGGCTGGTATCAAAATCAAGCCGGGCAACTCTGATCCCCGGAAAAATCAAAGCAATATCATCCTCAACCAACTCGGTGCCAAATCCTTTGTTGCTTATGCGTGTGCTGCCGCAATTATCACAACTGCCAGGAACTTTTCGGGTGAATCCGCAATAATGACACTCAAGCACATTTTTAAATTTATGATATGTCAGACTCACATCGCAGAGCTTGCATTTCGGAATCCATCCACATGTTTCATCCATAATATAGGATGAAAATCCCCTCCGGTTCTGGAAAAGAATAACCTGTTTGCCTGCGGCGATGGTTCTGTATATTTCATCGATAAGTGCCGGGGTAAAAACCGACTTCATTGTTTTCCTTTTGCGGGCGTCCCGTATATCGGAAATCCGTATTTCAGGCATCAGAACTTTATTATATCGTTCCGTAAGGCTTACCAGTCCGTATTTCCCGGAACGCGCATTGGCAAATGTCTCTATTGATGGGGTTGCAGTTCCCAGCAACACTTTTGCGCCATGAAGAGCAGCAAGCACCATTGAGGAATCGCGTGCGTTGTATCGTGGAGCCGGATCAAACTGTTTATATGTGTTCTCATGTTCTTCATCAACAATTATAAGTCCCAGCTTGCTGAAAGGAAGAAAAATTGCCGAGCGAACACCCAAAATGATTTTATATTTGTTTTCTGCATTTGCTGCTGTACGACGGTACACCTCAACCCTTTCGGCGTCTGAAAACCGGCTGTGGTAAATGCCTACCTCGTCACCAAATACCTTTCTCAGACGGTTAACAATCTGCGAGGTAAGTGCTATTTCAGGAAGAAGATAAAGGACCTGTCGATCCTGAGAAATCATTTCCCGGATAAGGTGAATGTAAATCTCTGTTTTCCCGCTTGAGGTTACTCCGTGCAACAGAACTATATCCTTTTCCAGGAAAAGATTACGAATGGAGTCAATTGATGCAATCTGAGCAGGATTCAGGTCTGCCGGCTCTATAGATTTTGGACCTGTATCTTCAAGTGCTCTGAGAATTCTCTCCCCCTTATCAAGAAGGTTCTTTTCAACCAAAGCACTGAGGGCAGCGTGGCTATGTTTCTCCCGGATTTCACTCAACAGGATAATCGTTTTCTTAATATTCCCCTCCGGATCAAGCGAGCGATCAATAATTTCGGATAAGAGTTGCTGCTGTTTCGGTGCCTTGGAAAGTTTATCGAGACAATTCTGCAATTCTTCTTCATATAAAAGATGTTCGGCAAGGGAAATGAACTTTTCCTTTTTAATTCTCAGCGTTTCCCTGAGTTTTTCCTCCAGGTAAACCGCGCCGGTATCAATGAGTTTGCGGATGTCGGAAAGAAGGTTTGGTTTACCGGTAAGCTTCGAAAGTTCCTGTATGGATAATCCGGGATTATTCTGTATGGTATAAAACAAGGTCTCCAGATGTTCCTTTTTTATCTCAGATGGATCAAAATCATCGTCAGGAATAATCTTTGACTCACTTTCAAGCTTCAGTCCTGCCGGAAGCGCAGCCTTAAAAACTTCACCCACTGCGCACATGTAGTAATCCGCCATCCATTCCCAGAATTTCATCTGGATCTCATCCACTAATGCTGTATTATCTAAAACTTCAAGTACGGTTTTCAGTTCTTTTATTTCGGGGGATGTGCTGTGTGTCCGCCTCACAAGCCCTGTATAAAGCTTCCTGGGGCCAAACTGGACAATTACCCGTTTTCCTGCCTGAACGGAGCCCTGTAAAGCTTCGGGTACCTGGTAGCTGAAAACCTGGTTTATCGGGAATGGAAGGATTATTTCGGCAAATTGGACCGGGTTACTCATGGAAGTTTTATTCACATAAAGATAAACTCATATTAAGCGCAGATCCCGCTTTGCGGGACCGCAAGGGCGCAGAGAATACGCGGTTTCTATTGCGTTTATAAACCGCGTCTCTGCGGTCCCGCAAAGCGGGATTTGCGCTTAACCTTTCTACCAGGAAGTCCTTAAACCGAAAGTATCTCCGCCATTCTAATCAAAGATTCCTCCACGGATTTTGACTGTTTGATAATTTTACTGAAGGGAACATGAACAATTTCCCCGTTTTTAAATCCTATCATAACACTTTTCTGGTCGTCGAGTAAAGCCTGTACGGCATAAAATCCAAATTTACTGGCTGATACCCTGTCGTATGCGGTAGGAGATCCACCTCGTTGAATGTGTCCAAGAATAGAAACCCTTACATCGTATTCCTTAAAGTCGTCCTTAACTTTTTCAGCAATTTCCATCGCTCCGCCTTCGTCATCGCCTTCTGCAACAATGATAATATTACTTGATTTTTTTCTCTTGAAACCTTTTTCAAGGTAATCTTTAAGACCTGCCACCTGGTTTTTCACTTCAGGGATAAAAACAGCTTCAGCCCCACAGGCAATACCGCTGTGAATAGCAATAAAACCGGCATCTCGACCCATCACCTCAATAAAAAACAAGCGGTTATGACTGCTGGCTGTATCCCTGATCTTATCAACAGCATCAATTACGGTATTTAAAGCAGTATCGTAACCAATTGCATAATCGGTTCCGAAAATGTCATTATCAATACTTCCCGGGATCCCTACAAATGGAATATCATAGTACTCATCGCAAAAGGTTCTGGCTCCTGTAAGTGAACCGTCTCCCCCGATAACTACTACAGCATCAATTCCTTCTTTTTTAAGATTATTGTAAGCAATTTTGCGGCCTGCTGCAGTACGAAACTCTTCGCTCCGGGCGGTTTTCAGAATGGTTCCTCCCCTAGCAATAATATCACTTACACTAAATGTTTTCATTTCTTTAAAATGGCCGTTAATCATGCCATTGTAGCCGTGTCTGATACCTACAACCTCAAGTCTGTTATAAATAGCAGTACGAACAACTGCGCGAATTGCAGCATTCATGCCCGGAGAATCACCTCCTGAAGTTAAAACACCAATTTTCTTAATTTTTCCCATGTATAAATTGTTTTGCTTTACAAAATGCGGCTTTCCCTATACCGGAAAACACAGATGCAAAAATAATACTTAAACAAATAACAATCTCAACTTTAAATTAATTTATGATTAACAAATTACATTACAATTCAGTAAATGAGATTCCGTGTTTTCCAAAGGATTTGTATGTGCCATGATATACAAACCGGAAGAAAGCCTGATCTGGTTAGTTGGAAGGACTTTCGATGAATTCCCTTATTTTCCCTGCAATTTCCTCTATTTGCCACCGGGGTGTGGATGTGGCTCCGGTAATTCCAACCGATTCTGCTCCTGAAAACCATGAATCGTCCAATTCACCGGGACTCCCTATAAAATAACTCTTTGGATTAACCTCTTTGCATATCTGAAAAAGTACTTTTCCATTGGAACTTTTGGTGCCTCCGACAAAAATAACAACATCATTTTCAGCAGCGAATTTTTCAAGCCCGGGCTTTCTGTGCGAAACGTGACCACAAATAGAATTATGAACAATTAACTTTCCGCCTGACAATTTCTGTTTCTGCTCAATCAGGGATACGATTACCAGAAATGCATCTGAATCCATGGTAGTTTGTGAATACAGGTGAATAACCGGGGCAAATGGCAGTTCACCCGTTTCTTCAGCAGACTGAATAATAATACTGTTTTCAGGAGACTGTCCGTAAAGTCCTTTAACCTCCGGGTGATCAGCCTTTCCAAAGATAACTATTAGAGTATCTTTTTCAACAGCTCTTGACAGTATTCCTGCCTGGATTTTTTTTACAATGGGACATGTTCCGTCGATAAGCTCAATATTGTTCTTTCGCGCAATTTCATATGTTGAAGGTGGTTCACCGTGAGCCCTGATGAGAATCTTACAATTCCGAAGCGAAGCAAGTTCTTCATGACTTATAATTATCAGACCTTTCTGTTCGAGTCGTTTCACTTCCATCTCATTGTGAACCATCTGTCCCAGACTGTAAAGAGTCTCACCCCGGTTGAGAATTTCATCAGCCATGCCAACTGCTTTTACAACACCATAACAAAAGCCTGCTTTTTCCTCTATCCGGATTTTCATGAAATGTGATAATTGTATTTTTCGGAAATAAGTTTTTTAAACCAGTTCATCTGTTCAGCCGGTGTCATATAGCTATTGTCCAGAACCAGAGCATCATCGGCCTTTCTTAAAGGGCTTTCCTCTCTGTTCTGATCAATAAAATCGCGTTCAAGGATATTATGTTCAACTTCCTGAATTGTAATTTTCACTCCATTTTCCTGAAGTTCCCTGAATCTCCTTTCAGCGCGGATTATGGGATCAGCAGTCATAAATATTTTAATATCTGCTTTAGGAAATACAACTGTTCCAATGTCGCGTCCATCCATGACCACCGACTTATTCTCTCCCATTCTGCGCTGGAATCGGACCATTTTTTTTCTTACAAATGCTATTTTACTAATTATGCTGACCTTCTCCGAAACTTTAATTCCCCTGATTTCATCTTCTACATTTTCAAGATTCAGATGCATCTCGATTCTGCCATTATTGGCGTTTTTAACAAAAGAAATCATTACCAGGTCTATTGCTTCTTCCAGTTTAGGCTCATCAACATGCTCTCCAATAATTATTTTCTCCCTGAGAGCAAACAATGTAACGGCTCTGTACATAGCCCCGCTGTCAATGTAGGTATATCCAAGCAGGGCAGCAATTGCCTTTGCGAAAGTGCTTTTACCTGTAGATGAATGTCCGTCGATTGCGATGACCAGGGGTGGAAGGCTGCTATTCATAAAAAGTATATTGAATAACAAAAATAGCATTCCTGAAACTTAATTCCACTTTAAAATCGAATTATTAATAAACCGGGAAGAGTGTTTTTTAATCAACTTTACTTTGCGGCTGCTGGCGCGAATAAAACTCAGAAAGATTAACGCTTAATGAGAAATGATTTGAGGCACCGGCGAGATGGTACGTTGAACGTCCGTAACTGAATCGGTATTTTTTTACTTTAAGTCCAAAACCCCATGAAAATCCAACCATTCCCGGACTTATACCCGCCTTAAGTTCCTGTCGTCTCTGATAATTATATCCCAGATTAACATAAAAATTTTCCCCGGGTAAAAATTCCATCCCGATAATTGCATGACGCATAAGTTTATCTCCCAGAGTTTCCAGCTTATTTTTACCAACTTTTTCACCATTCAGGGGATCATAGATATTACTATTATCAATGGTACTCTCATAGGTAAGATCATATTTCTGAAGATGCTGTAAAGTAAGTGAAAAACGAAAGGGGGCATGCTGAAGTTTCTGTGATACCCCGGCCTGAATTTCGAATGGGAGGTTTTCACGATCGGCACCCTCATAGTATTTAATAATCTGAGTGCCGAGATTTTTAATTACAACTGCAGCTCCAAACAGACGATCAGGATTAAAATATGTGATTCCGATATCTGTAGAAACGCCTAAAGAATTATAGGTTTCAAGATTCGAATAAATTGGTTTCACATTCACTCCAACACTAATCAGACTGTCGATTTTCCGGGAATAAATAAGATTCAGGGCATACTCGGCAGCCCTGAATTCTCCGGTAATAACTCCCAATTCATTTGCGGCAGTAAATGTCCCATAATTTGAATAATGCATTCCGGCTGCAAAGGTTCCTGCTTTCTTAAAATCACGTGCATAGCTGGCATATCCGTACTTTATACCATCGAAATACCCGACATAGTTAAAAACTAAATGTTTATCCATGGAAGGATTAAGCAGGGACGGGTTATGAAAAGGCATATTCAGATCATCACCCCAGATTGAAACAGATTTTCCTCCAAGAGAAGCTACTCTGGCTGAATTTGTAAGATTCAGAAAGGCATAAGTATAATGACCACCAATCTGAGAACTTAAATTGGCGGTGAGGCTTATTAGTAATGAAATAATAAAAAGTGATTTCTTCATGTAAACGTACCTGCAAATTTTTCAGATAGTAAATCCGGTCAAATTCCAATGTTTAAACATACTAAAAAACAACCTGGTTCACAAGCTGTTCATTCGGTTAAAATTTTAAGAAATGTTTTTTCGGCCGAACCAATCCATGTGATAAACGGAAAATGTGCAGGATTATTTTTATAACCGGGAAGTTCATTAAGAATAAATGGTTCCCGAAACGCTGCAGCCTTCGCCCTGGTTGCATCCAGAGCATTGCAATATTGCTCAAAATGGGCTTCTGAAGGGATAAGGATAAGAGCTTTGTTCAGATAAACTGCTTCGGACGGAGTCTCAAATCCGGCAGTACATATTACCGTTCCACATGTTCTTAAGGACTCAATAAACTCCTCCCCTGAAATTAATAAAACATCAATATTTTTTGGAATTTCAGTTTTACTATCCTGTTCGTGCAGAAACACTTTAAATTTTTTTTGGGGAGTTCGTATAGCCAAACTTACAATTATATCCAAAAATCCGGAATGCAAACAATAAACATGAACATGATCACCTGAAACTGCCTCAGCATAAAGAATTTCCGGTCTTAATAGAGGTGGTACAACCACAATTTTTTCTGAAGGGATGGATTCTTCGCTTGTAAAAGAGAGAGCCAGTATTTTCCTTGCGCCTAGCGATGCCAGCCGGGAATGAATTTTGAGTAACCACCGTTCTGCTTTCCGTTTTTCGGGCCAGGTGAAAACCGGATGTCTGAAGAAAAAATGATGAGAAACAGAATAAACAGGTTTTCGTGAGAAAGATAAGAATGATCCCAGTTGTCCAATGAAATCATAAAAAACAATAACGGCATTTGCATCTGATGTTCTGATCCTGTATGCAATTCTGAATATGGAAAAAAGGTAAACGGGTGATATAATTAAGTTGAAACAAAAGCTGGTAAACAGGTTAATTCCCTTTTTGTTTGTTCTGTTCAACAGTACCGGACTAAAAAAACTTTCATGATGTAAAGACTTGTAAAAGGGATTTTTACCGGAGAAAACGTTGGTTCCTATAAAACTATTAACCACTTCATGACCATTTTTCTCAAGCATGAACCGCAATGCCAGAGACTGGGTTGTGTGCCCCATTCCTACTCCCTGAACGATGAAGAAATACTTCATACTGGTGGTTTTAGCTATAGTTTTCCTGCTGATTTCAGGATATGGAGTTCGCCAAAAATTTCATTTACAGCGGGACAAACATAGCTGTTTTTAAGAGTCAGATCGAGCAATTGGTGAAATTTTTTCCTGTCGGTATGAGGATATTCTCTGCATGCCTTTGGCCTGTTTTCATATACCTTACACCGGTTATCCGCTTCGAGAAAAGGACAAGGCATTTCCCTGAAAACATAATCTCCATCTTCATCAATTCTCAGCCAGTTTTGAATTACAAGAGAAGATTTCATCTTCAGGTATTTCGATAGTCTTTCAATATCTTTATCAATTAGCCTTGGTCCAAGTGACCTGCAACAATTTGCGCAAGACAGACAATCAATTTTTTCAAATGCGCGGAAATGTGCGTCATGAACTATCTCATCGAGATTGCGGGGATACTTCTTTTTTAAACTTTTTATTAGTTGCCTGTTGGCTTTATCATCCTCAAAAGCTTTTCTTTCTATGTCACTTGCGGAATATGCCATAAGAATGAATTATGCGGGAAACTGATAATTAACGGGAGGTATTTTTTGCTTTCTGAGTTTTATGGACTGTACCTGCGATAAGAATACTCCGATAAGAACGATGAAAATACCGGCAACCTTTAGTCCCGGCATTGCTTCTTTGAGAAGGAAATACGAAAGAATAGCTGTAAAAACGGGAATAAGGTTAGTAAAAATATTCGCTCTGGAAGCTCCAATTTCCCTGATTGAAAAAGTGAATAAAACAAAAGTCAGTGAAGATCCGAAAATCCCCAGATATAATAAAGAAGTCCATGCTGCTGTTGTTGGCTTGAGACTCAGAATACTTCCTGCATCAAACCAGAGAAATAATGGAAGGAACATCACTAATCCCAGAGCATTCTGATAGGCTGTAATGGTAAAACCGTTATATTTGTGCGAAAGTCCCTTAACAGTAAGGGAATATCCAACCGCAGATAAAACCGCCAGAAACAAAAGTAAAACCCCTTTCAGACGGGCAACTATTTCCACGTCGCTTGCAAAAACTACAGCAATTACTCCTATAAAGGAAACCACAAGACCAATCCAGTTAAGGATAGTGAGACGTTCACGGTAAATGAAATATGCAGCAATTGGTACAATTAGAGGGATAATCGCGATGATCACAGAACCCATAGTAGAGGAAACGTAGGTTAATCCGAAACTCTCCCCCAGAAAATAAAGAAATGGTTCAAAAAAAGCAAGCAGGACAAAAAACTTATAATCGCTTTTTCTTATAGGCTGCAGCTTACCCATTATTAAAGAAATACCGAAGAGAAATACAACTGAGATAATAAGTCTTAAAAAGATTATGCTGATAGGCCCAAAAGATTCCAAAGCAAATTTGAAGGCTACAAAAGTATATCCCCACAAAAGCATCGCCAGGATAAGACTGAGATAAACCAGACTAAGTTTAGGTTTCATTATCGAACAAGGTAAACTTTGAAAATACTTCAAAAATGCGAACCGGAACAGAAAGTGCAATGAAACATAATATTCAAATACTCTTTAATACCTCACCCGGTCATCTTTAGCCTTTGAATATTTGCCTTCTCGAGCTTCTCCTTTGCGTATCCAAGTCCGATATTTACTTCTTTTTCATTTTTGGAAGGGAGATCAAACATTGCATCAATAATGATTACCTCGCAAATTGAACGAAGTCCGCGTGCTCCGAGTTTAAATTCTATAGCTTTATCAACTATGTAATCGAGAACCTGTTCATCCCAGCTGAGAGTTATACCATCCATATGAAACAATTTTTCATATTGTTTTATGATAGCATTTCTTGGCTCAGTAAGAATGCGCCTCAAAGTAATCCGATCCAAAGGATTCAGGTAGGTAAGAATTGGTAATCTGCCAATAATTTCAGGAATTAATCCGAATGCCTTTAAGTCCTGAGGTGCTATATACTGAAGGAGATTATCGCGGTCAATATGGTCTTTTGCTTTACTGGCGGTATAACCAACCACCTGTGTATTCAATCGTTGACCAATTTTTCTGTTAATACCGTCGAATGCTCCCCCACAGATAAAAAGAATATTTTTTGTATTAACCGGAATCATCTTCTGGTCGGGATGTTTTCGTCCACCCTGGGGAGGCACATTAACAACCGAACCTTCCAGAAGTTTCAGAAGTCCCTGTTGAACGCCTTCACCGGATACATCGCGGGTGATGCTGGGGTTATCTCCCTTCCTGGCAATTTTATCGATTTCATCAATAAACACAATTCCTTTTTCAGCAGCATCAACATTATAGTCTGCAACCTGCAAAAGTCTTGTTAAAATGCTTTCAATATCCTCACCAACATAGCCAGCTTCAGTAAGAACAGTTGCATCAACAATAGTAAAGGGAACATGAAGCATTTTTGCAATTGTACGGGCGAGAAGTGTTTTGCCGGTACCTGTTTCACCAACCAGAATGATATTTGACTTTTCAATCTCTACATCAACATCCTCTTTGGTATTTGTCTGCATCAGGCGCTTGTAGTGATTATAAACAGCAACTGCAAGGTATTTTTTCGCCTCATCCTGACCAATAACATAAAGGTCGAGGAAATTTTTAATTTCGGCAGGTTTAAGAAGTTTAACCAAATCAAGATTAAAATCCCCTTTTTTCCCGATTTCTTCCTGCACAATTGTATATGCCTGATCAATACAGCGGTCGCATATGTGTCCCGATATACCTGCAATAAGCAGGTTGGTATCCTTCTTTTCCCTACCGCAAAAAGAGCATCGGTCCATTTTACTATTTGTTTTTGTCACTTTTTGGGAGCATTCCTTATTAGAACCTCATCGATCATTCCGTACGTTTTTGCTTCATCAGCTGTCATCCAGTAGTCACGGTCAGAATCTTTTTCCACTTTTTTAAATGGATTTCCGGAATGATCTGCAATAATCTGATAGAGTTCCTTTTTTAGTTTTAATATTTCCCGTGTTGTGATTTCAATATCGGAAGCCTGACCCTGTGTGCCTCCCATAGGCTGATGTATCATAACACGTGAATGTTTCAGTGCTGAACGTTTGCCTTTGGTGCCTGCACAAAGCAGAACAGCACCCATAGAAGCTGCCATACCGGTACAAATGGTTGCAACATCGGAAGAAATATATTGCATGGTATCGTATATACCAAGTCCGGCATGTACTCCTCCTCCGGGAGTATTAAAATATATTTGTATGTCTTTAGAGGGATCGGCTGATTCGAGATAAAGAAGCTGTGCCTGAATAATATTAGCCACGTAATCATCAATCGGAGTTCCCAGGAAAATGATGCGATCCATCATGAGTCTTGAGAAAACATCCATAGTAGCTATATTAAGCTGACGCTCTTCGATAATTGTAGGTGAAATATAGCTGTCGTAAACGGAAGTAAAGCGATCGAGATTCTGACTACTGATGCCTATATGCTTTGTTGCATATTTCCGGAAATCGTCTTTTGGATTCATAGTAAATGATTTTTTGGTGTAAACTTAGGAAATTTGCTACAGATTCGCAGAATTATCTGCTATTTACCAATTATAACTGCGGACGTAAAGTATCGGACTCAGGAGCACAGCTTTAATCTGTGGCATTTTGATGGTTTTCTACTTTTCAAACAGGCTTTTAAATTTCTCTGCAGAAATCTCCTTTTTATCCAGTTTCACCTTTTCTTTCATAAATGTATAGATTTTGTCTTCGAATTTCTGTTCATACAGCCTGCGGGCCTCTTCTTTTTTTCCAAGCTGCTCTTTTGCATACTGAATAATATGTTCTTCGGGAACATTATAGAGCCCGTACTGATAAAACTGGTTTTTAGCCAGGGCAACAGAAAAATCGAGGAGTTCTTCTTCAGTAACCTTAATCTCATTCTCACGAACCATCTGATCTTTTATTAATTGCCACTGGAATTCCTTTTCATAATCTGCGAATTCCTTATCCAGCATTTCAGCGGTCATCTTCTCGTTGGCCTCTAGAATCCATCTTTTCAGAAAGTCAAGAGGTAAGGCCGGTTTAGCTTTATTTATAAGATAATCCTTTGCGTCAATAGCAAATTTGTAATTCGATTCCCTTTCATAATTAGCCTTTAGCTCTTCAATGAGTTTGTCATGGAATTCCTTTTCCGATGTAACAACATTTTCGCCATAAACCTTATCGAATAGTTCCTGGTTAAGCTCATGTTTTTTAAACTCCAGGATTTCTGCAATTTCAATTCTGAACGGACCCTGGACAGAAGCCAGTAGTTCCTTGTCAATCCTCAGAAGAGAGCTTAATTCAACATCACTGGGATATGCTTTTCTGATGTCAAAAACAACACTGTCTCCGGCCATTTTTCCTTTGAAAAGTTTCTTAACAGAATCGTCCTTCATCATATCCAGAGACATGCTGATATTATCTGCTATAATTCCATTCTCAAGAGTGCCGCCTTCAGCATCAAGCTGTTTAAGGTTACCTTTGATGAGTTCATCGGAGCCTGCTTTCTCAACCGGCTTAAAGTCGCCAAAACGTTTGGTAACATTATCGGAATATTCATTTACCACAGAATCCTCAACCTTAATTGTGTAATAAGTTACCTTATCCTTTTCCGAAATGTTAAGTGAAAAATCTTCATACATACCAATATCGAAAGAAAATTCAAAATCAGTATCATTATCAAAGTCGATTACCTTAGTATCATCCTTATGGGGCAAGGGTTCTCCAAGAATTTTGATCTTCTCATCCCTGATATAATTCATAAGATTTTCGGAAATGAGCTTATTGATTTCTTCAGCAAGTACAGGTCTGTAATAGAGCTTCTTAACTAAGCCCATGGGTACCATACCGGGGCGAAATCCGTCTATTTTCGCTTTCTTTTTATAATCTTTCAATACCTCATCAACCTTAGCCTGATAGTCTTCAGGTACAACTTTGATGGTTACTACTGCATTTAGATTGTCAACTTTTTGATTTGTAATGTTCATCCTGATTCAATTTTCAAATTGTTAGCTAAAACTCATCCTGATAAAATCTTAAAAACCGCATGATATCACCGTCATTTCAACAGGAATCATCAGCGGTTTTATCAAGTGCGGATGAAGGGACTCGAACCCCCACACCTTGCGGTACCAGATCCTAAGTCTGGCGCGTCTACCAATTCCGCCACACCCGCGAAAAAATTTTGGCAAAGGTACTTAAATTTTAATAATTATCGCAATTCAAAATTTTTCCCTAAGTAGAGTCTTCTTACTTCCTCATCTTCAGCAAGTTCTTTGGCTGTTCCTGCTTTAAGTATCTCACCTTCAAAGAGTAAGTATGCCCTGTCAGTGATAGACAAGGTTTCATGTACGTTATGGTCAGTTATCAAAATCCCGATATTCTTTTTGCTTAACTGTGAAATTATGGATTGTATATCTTCAACTGCAATAGGATCTACACCTGCAAAGGGCTCATCGAGCAAAATAAAATAAGGATTAAGAGAAAGGGCTCTGGCAATTTCGGTACGACGCCGTTCACCACCGGAAAGCTGAATACCCAGACTTTTTCTGATTTTGTTAAGTCCGAATTCATTCAGAAGTGATTCAAGTCTTTCGTTCTGCTCTTCCTTCGACATTCCGGAAAGCTCCAGTACCGCTCTGATATTATCCTCAACACTTAGTTTCCGGAACACAGATGCTTCCTGAGCCAGGTAACCGATCCCCCTTCGTGCTCTTTTGTAAACAGGTTCTTTGGTAATATCCTGATCGTCAATAAAAATTTCACCTTCATTCGGGGTAATGAGGCCAACAATCATATAAAAAGATGTTGTTTTGCCGGCACCATTCGGACCTAACAAACCTACAATCTCTCCCTGATTAAGCTCGATAGACACCCCTTTCACTACTGTTCTGGAGCGATATCGTTTGACCAAACTCCTGGTATAAAGTTTCATTTCGGATTTTTATATTTTGGATCAGGAATTATTTTCTTCAGCTTCTTTTCTTTTCCTCTGTCTGGTAATCCGCATCGAAATAAGAATGCTAACCTCATAAAGGATAAGTAAAGGTATTGCTACCAGTGTCTGACTAAAAATATCAGGAGGTGTTATTATTGCGGAAAGAATAAAAATCGCAACTATGGAATGTTTACGATACTTTTTCAGGAAATCAGGTGTAACGATCCCGATTTTCGTCAGGAAAAAAATAATTACAGGTAATTCGAAAACCACACCCGAAGCAAAAACTACCGAGGTAATGGTCGAAACATAAGATATCAGATTGATTTTATTGGTAACATCCGCACTAACGCTGTAACTCCCAAGAAAATGAACTGTAAGCGGAACAATCATAAAAAAACCAAAAACTACTCCCAATAAAAAAAGAAATGAACTGAAGAATATCGCTCCATTTGCATGCTTTCTTTCTTTTGATTTAAGAGCAGGCGCAATAAAACTCCAGAACTCATAAAAAACATATGGAAATGCGACAATAAGTCCAACAACCAGACTCACAAGAATGTGCATATTAAACTGACCCGCCATCTTCACAGAGATGATTTCCAGTGGATTGGTATTTATGCAAAGACTGGGCACATCAAAATAATTACTTAACTGGCAAAACACCCTGTTAGTCCAGAATTCGGGTGTTCTGGGGGCAAGAATAACCTGTCCGAAAATTATATCCTTGAAAACAAAAGCCACTATCGCACCAATTACAATAGCTAAAACAGATCGAATAAGCCGCCATCTCAACTCCTCAAGATGATCGAGAAATGACATTTCATCGTCTTTCTTTTTTACCATTTAAAGTATTCCTTCTATTTAAAAAGATTTCCCGCGCAAAGTAAATAAAAATATATGTGATTTCAGCCTCTATTGATGGGGGTTTTTGATAAGTCAGTGATAATAAGGAAAAATGACTATCTTTAGAGTCTGAATCCAACCTTAAGAATGAATTTCCGGAATTAAAAAAGAGATTTTTTTACCGGTACTATTTTTTTATTGCAAAAAATAGCATTAAATTTAATTTTACGATTATTGTTGTAGTCAGCCTACCCTAACCGCTTAACAAATTATATGTCTGGTAACCAGATATATCTTTGTTTTTTGAGTAAGTGTGTTTTATTTTTTTTTAATAAATCGAGGCAGTTAAATGGGCAAATCAGAAAATATAAATTTGCATGAATACCTGAAGAAGTATTTCGGGTTTGATAATTTTAAGGACGCTCAGGAACAGATTATCCTGAATGTGATGAATGGAAACGATACATTCGTTCTTATGCCGACTGGCGGAGGGAAATCCTTATGCTATCAGCTTCCGGCTGTAATCATGGAAGGAACGGCTATTATTATTTCCCCTTTGATCGCTTTGATGAAAAATCAGGTGGACTCGATGCGCAGTTTCAGCACCAGCGACGGAGTTGCGCATTTTCTTAATTCATCACTTACAAAAGTACAGATAGCCAAGGTAAAAGAAGATGTAACAAGTGGTCTTACCAAACTGCTTTATGTTGCACCCGAATCGCTGACAAAGGAAGAAAATATTGATTTCCTGAAGGGAGTAAAAATTTCCTTTTATGCCGTGGATGAGGCTCATTGTATTTCTGAGTGGGGTCACGATTTCAGACCGGAGTACAGACGAATTCGTCCCATCATTAATAAAATTGGTAATGCTCCCATCATTGCCCTGACTGCTACAGCTACTCCAAAAGTGCAGCATGATATTCAGAAAAATCTGGAGATGCTTAACGCCGATGTTTTCAAATCCTCATTCAGGCGACACAATCTGTATTATGAAGTAAGACCTAAAATTAATGCTACCAAGGAAATTATAAAATTTATCCTTAACAATAAAGGTAAGTCAGGTATTATCTATTGTCTGAGTCGTAAAAAAGTAGAAGAATTATCTGAGGCACTTAAAGTTAACGGCATAAAATCCTTGCCATATCATGCTGGTATGGATGCATCAACCCGGACACAAAATCAGGACAAGTTTCTCATGGAAGAGGTGGATGTTATTGTTGCAACAATAGCTTTTGGAATGGGAATTGATAAGCCTGATGTGCGCTTTGTTATCCATTATGATATGCCAAAAAGTCTGGAGGGATATTATCAGGAAACGGGCCGGGCCGGGCGTGACGGAGGCGAAGGAAGATGTATAGCATTTTACCGCTACAAGGATATTCAGAAGCTTGAAAAATTCATGCAGGGAAAGCCCGTTGCCGAACAGGAAATCGGAAGGCAATTACTTCTTGAAACCGTTGCATATGCCGAATCAGCTGTTTGCCGGCCCAAAGTACTGCTTAATTATTTTGGAGAGGTTATGGTGGATAATTGTGATAACTGCGATAATTGCATTAACCCGAAAGAAGAATTTGAAGGACAGGAATACGTAGTAAACGCTCTCAATGTTATACTCGAAGTAAAAGAAAAATTTAAAGCCGATCATGTTGCTGAAGTTCTTGCCGGAAAAGCAACATCAGGTGTTAAAGCTTATAGCCATCATAAACTGGAAATATTCGGAATCGGAGAAGACAAGGATACCCGTTTCTGGAATGGTGTCATCAGGCAAACCCTAATTGCCCGTTTTGTTTTGAAAGATATCGAAAACTATGGTCTTCTGTATCTTAGCGAGGCAGGCCATGAGTATCTTAAAGATCCCCAGTCATTTATGCTGACTCAGGACCACGATTACGAGGAAAGTACCGAGGTGGAACCTGGTCCCGGCTCATCAGGTGGCGGTGTAGATACAGAGCTTTTTAATATTCTTAAGGATCTCAGAAAAAAAATAGCTAAAGAATCCAAACTTCCGCCTTTTGTAATTTTCCAGGACCCTTCACTCGAAGATATGTCCATTCAATACCCCATAACCCCGGAGGAATTGCAGAACTGTGTAGGAGTCGGAGCAGGTAAGGCACAGCGTTATGGAAGTGAGTTCCTTAAGATCATAAGTACCTATGTTGAGGAGAAAGAAATTATCAGGCCTCAGGATATGGTAGTTAAATCCGTGGTAAATAAATCAGGGTTAAAAGTATTTATTATCCAGAGTGTTGACCGTAAAATTGCACTCGACGATATAGCTGAATCAAAAGGAATTGAAATGCCTGAATTGCTCACCGAAATTGAAGCAATCATCAATAGCGGCACACGGCTGAATCTCGATTATTATATCAGCCAGGTTATGGATGAAGATAAACAGGAAGAAATTTACAGCTATTTCAGGGAGGAAGCAGAAACCGAATCACTTGATGATGCATTGAGAGAGCTGGGTGAAGAACATTATTCGGAAGAAGATATTCGTCTTATCCGAATCAAGTTTATGACAGAAATGGGACATTAATTTTTCTAAACAATTCACCTGATATGTCCTTTTCTGAACCAGTTCTCCAAATAAAAAATCTTACAAAATCCTATGGCAAAGTCAAAGCCATTTCCGGATTAAACATTGAAGTTTTCCCGGGACAGGTTTATGGCATTCTGGGACCCAATGGGAGTGGAAAAACCACCACTCTTTCTATTCTTTCGGGAATTCTGGAGCAGGATCAGGGTGAATTTACCTGGTTTGGTGAAAAACCTCATGCTGCAATTCGCAGAAGAATTGGCTCCATGATCGAGACTCCTTCATTCTATCCATACCTTAGTCTTGAGAGTAATCTCAAAATTATTACCCGGATAAAAGAATGCGGAGCCGAAGATATCCCCAAAGTCCTTAGTCTTGTAAAGCTTTATGAAAGAAGAAAATCCCGGTTTTCAACACTTTCCCTGGGAATGAAACAAAGACTCGGAATTGCATCGACTCTTCTGGGGAATCCGGAAATACTGTTACTTGACGAACCCACTAATGGTCTTGATCCTGAAGGAATTGCCGAAGTAAGGGAACTCATTATACAACAGGCTGAGGCAGGGAAGACTATAATAATGGCCAGCCATATTCTTAGCGAAGTTGAAAAAGTATGCAGCGATGTTGCAATCTTAAAAAGCGGACAATTGCTGGCTAAGGGGAATGTTAAGGCACTGCTTAAAGGCGAAAGTATACTTGAAATTAAAGCTGCCGATATACCCCTATTGTTGAAAATTCTTGAAAAGTGTCCGTTTTTAACTGAGCTCATTCCTGAAGAATCAGGAGTAAAAGTAGCCCTTAAGGAAGGAAATAACTCATCTGATCTCAACCAGTATGTGTTTGAAAAAGGAGTTGTACTGAGCGAAATTATTCTTCATCAAAAATCTCTCGAAAGCCAGTTTCTCGAACTGGTAAAAGAATAACGCAATGATAAAACTGCTAAAAATAGAACTTCAAAAAACGCTCAACTATATACCTTTCAGGATATTAATCGGGTTGCATCTTGTACTTTTCATTGTGGGAATATTCTTTATCCCGAGGATCGACATGAAAATCCCCTTTGTTACCATTCTTCCTCTTTACCAGTTCCCGCATGTCTGGAATTTCACAACCTGGATTTCGAGCTTTTATAATATCAGCCTTGTATTACTTGTAATTATGATGACCTGTAACGAATTTAATAACAAAACTTATAAGCAGCAGCTGATATTTGGATTAAGCCGTACAGATCTTCTTATGCAAAAGATTATCCTGATTACCATCTTATCATTTTATGTTATTCTTCTCGTGGGATTCTCCAGTGTTGCCTCCGGTTTTGTTTACAGTTATAAATTAACCTTAGGAATGGCTTTCGAGCGATCCTGGATCATGGCCACACTTTTCGTTCAGATTTTTACTTACCTGTCTTTCGGATTGCTTTTTTCGCTGATATTCAGAAATATGATTGTATCAGGTGTGGTTTATCTGATGTACAGAGTAATCATCGAACCCATTATCCGTGTTAATGTTCCTGAAGATTTCAGATTTTACTTTCCTTCCAAATTCGTGACCAATCTCACCCCCAGACCAGAGGTTTTATCAATGATTCAGCAAAATATGCAAAAAGTGGCAGGTGGGCCTCCACCGGATCCGGATAAAAACCCTCTAGATACCATTACAACGGTTGGATTACCTATCTGGCAAAACCTTTTACTTACCTTCATTCTGATTGCAATCCTTTTACTTATTTCATATTGGATTTTAAAGAAGAAAAGGTTTAATTAGCGTAAGCACGTTAATAAGCGTTCACTTATTCCTTGCGTATATCAAACGCATCCCTCAAACCGTTACCAAGCATTGTAAAAGCAAGTACCATAAGCATAATTGCAAACCCCGGGATAAAAGCCAGATATGCTTTTCCGGCTAAAATAAACCCGTAATGGTCCTTTACCATTCCTCCCCATGATGCCATGGGTGGCTGAACACCGATTCCCAGAAAACTTAGTCCTGCTTCAATCAGGATTGCAGATGCAAAATTAGCTGCAGAAATTATAATAACGGGAGAAATAATATTTGGAATAATATGCTTCAGAATAATGCGCGTATCGCTATACCCAAGTACTTTTGCTGCTTCTATAAATTCCTTTTCACGCAGACTAAGTACCTGCCCCCTTACAACACGGGCAACTTCAACCCACATGGTTACTCCAACAGCAACAAACACCTGCCAGAAACCACGACCAATAACCATTGTCAGGGCTATGACGAGTAATAGTGTAGGTACAGACCATATAACATTTATTACCCACATGATAAGATTATCGATTCTTCCTCTGTAATATCCGGCAATTGCGCCCATACTTATACCTATCACCAGAGAAATGCTTACTGCAATAAAGCCTACCATAAGAGAAATCCTTGCACCGAGTATCAGTCTGCTGAGCAGATCACGTCCGAAACGATCGGTTCCCAGATAAAACACTCTTTCGGAAATATAATCTTCTTCAATTACGTCTCTTAATGCTGAAATAGTGGTAAAAACTTCATTTCCGCCGATTTGCTGAAAGGAAATACTGTCGTTTTCTTCGAAATTCCGAATCGTGAAACCGGAAGCAACAGGGTACACAATATCCACAATGTTCAATGTTTTTAAAAATACCTCTTCATCAGGAACATCTGTAAATTCGGTTAGTATCAATTGCCGGTCATCAAAAGAATAATCTGAAAATGGTATCTCTTCAAATTCAGCTTCACGGCCATAAAACATCGTACGGAAAAAACCAGATTGATCAAAGATCTCATTTTTTCTGACTTTTAACATCGAAACCCTGAATCCGGGTTTTTTACCGGAAAGTTCAAGATGCTGCGTGTTTGCAAATGGCGTTTTATCAGGGCAAATAAGGTATCCAAGTATTGCTGTTAAAACAACGAAAATAATAATCAGAAGTCCTGCTATGGCTAAAGGATTTCTCCTGAATTTATTCCAGGCAATTGTTGCGGGTGTGGATTCGTTTACCATCCTTTATAAATTTACTCTTCTTCCCTTCCATTTTGATGGGAAAATATTGCCTGCAAGGCCGACAAAGGAAATATAAAGGAAATAAAGAAATTGAGATAAAACAAAAATCCGCAAAAGCTCTGACCTCCCGAAAAACTTCAGGATCTTACCAATGAAGACAAAATCTAAAATCGATTTGATCAGAAATACACCTGCTCCGACATAAATAAATTGATCCTGAAAAAAAGACAATACAAAGCAATTCAGTAACCAGAAATTCAAAAGCAAAACCAGAATGGCTGTTAGTACTATTGATAAATCGCGGTAATGCCTGGATTTTGATGTCCACCTCATTCTTTGCATAATAAAAGAATAGAAACCCGAAATGGGGCTGCAAAAGACACTTGCTTCGCGGGATTTTAAAAAACTAAGTTTGCCGGGAGATGCTTTTTTCAGATGGAGCATTAAAAAAACATCATCACCTGATGCGGTTTGATTCAGAATACTGTCAATACTTTGAAGATACACATCCCTTTCAGCTGCCAGGTTTGCACCATTTACCATAATGGGATCATGAATGCCGAATGATCCGGCAGTAGATCCCATGAGACTAAAAAATTCAAGTGACTGAAAACGGGAAAAGAAGCTATTTTCCGGATTCATAATAACCGGAGAAGCAATTAAAACAGACCCGGTTTCCAGATAATAAGCTGCAATGGTTTTTATCCAATCTGGTCCGGGAAGACAATCTGCATCAGTAAAAACGAGTAGTTTCCCTCTGGCTCTTTGCGCGGCCCGAATCAAGGATTTCTTTTTCCCTTCCTCATCATCCCTTAACCTGATTAGACCGGCATTTGCAACAGAAGATACAAATACTTCAACAAGACTAACCGACCCGTCATCAGAATGATCATCGGCAAAAATAAATTCAAGCTCATTCGAAGGGTATGATTGTCGCCTGAGTGCATCGAAAAGAGCAGGGAGGTTCTTTTCTTCGTTACGGAATGCAACAATAACGCTGACATATAACCGCTGATCTAAAGATCCGCACCTGAATTCTGGAATTGAATTCCAGCCTTTTATGAACCTGACAATCATAATAGCATATGCAATACTGATACATGCTGAAAAAATCAGAATGGCTGTCATGGAAAAGGTGAATATCAGTGTTTCTCCTGAATATAACTATCGATAAGTGTCAGAAAGGTTTCAAAGACAATGGGTTTGGTAATATAATCGTTGCAACCTGAATTCAGGCATTTTAATCTGTCTTCGTCCATAGCATTTGCGGTTTGTGCTATCACAGTTAATTCCGGTCTGATAAGCTTTATTGCTTTTGTCGCTTCATATCCATTCATTAGTGGAAGCTGAATATCCATAAGAACAAGGTCAATTTCAGGATGTGTTTTAACCATTTCAATAGCCCGCTCTCCGTTATCAGCATGCAGAATAACTACTTTTGTGTTTTTCAGCAAGGCCTGTAACAACTTAAAACTCATGTAATTATCTTCAACTACCAAAAGGTGATACTTTGCCCAGTCGAAATCATCCGGTCTGAGTTTAACTCTGGGAGCTTGTTTAGCTCCGGGTGATGATGGTTTAAACGGTATATGGAAACGGAAAATGGAACCTCCGTTTTCTCTGCATTCCGCCCAGATTTTCCCATGCATTATTTCAACAAATCCTTTCGAAATCGCGAGTCCCAGGCCTGATCCTCCGAAGGGCCGGGTAAGTGACTGATCAGCCTGAGTAAAACGGTTAAATATTAAATCAAGTTTATCTTCAGGTATACCGATTCCCGTGTCCTTTACAAAAAATTCAAGCCTGTTATCATCATTAACGAAATAGCCGAATTCAACCTGCCCGGAAAGAGTAAATTTAATGGCATTACCAATCAGATTCAGAAGGATTTGATTGAGTTTTTGTCTATCGGCATAAATAAATGACTCTTCATCTTTTCTCCCCAGACTCATTAAAAGTTCAACAGAATCTTTGTTTTTGGTCATCTTTTCAGTAAGAAGGAAACAGTTCATCTCATGGAAAAGTTTATTAAGGGAGAATTCTGATACAAAGAGATCAACCTGATTTGATTCTATTTTGGAGATTTCAATTATATCATTTACAAGATTTAACAGGATATTCCCGTTGGCATTAATCATTGACAGGTATTCATTGCGGTCTTTTTCTCCCACTTCCTGGCGGGTTAGAAGCTGACTTATGCCAATTATACCATTCATCGGGGTACGGATTTCATGCGACATATTTGCAAGAAAAGCTGTTTTCAGTTTATCGGATTCTTCAGCTTTGAATTTTGCTGCGATAAGCTCCTGTTCCAGTTGTCTTCTGTGAAGTGCAATAGAAGCCTGGTATATAAAGGTTTCGATCAGAGGTTTATCGTCGAGGTCTTCCTGACTGGTAATAATCTCAACACTTCCGTACAGTTTTCCTCCTCTGAGCAATGAAAGCCCGTATATCTTTCTGACCTGTAAAATCCTTTCTACAATACGGCACTGAGGTCGTGGAATGGTACCAAATGACAGTTCGTAAACGCCTTCGGTAAATTCCATCAGGTGTTCTGCATTCTGTATTAAAACAGCCTCCGATTCCGGGGATATTTTAATTTTCAGGTTATCAACATTAAAACCGGTTTCAGTTCTGATGGTTTCTTTAATCTCATCATTAACCGAAAAATAAACTAATTCAATTGTATGTTCGGATTCGTTAAACCGGGAGACAAGCACATATCCTTCGCGAATGAATTCCTTCAGCTTACGGCCGGTATAGATATAGATATCTTCATCCTGCATCAGACTTAGAAAATCCAGAGCTGTATTGCTAAGAAACTTAAGTTTCTCCTGATAGACTTTTTCTTTTTCCTCAGAAATTTTTCTTTGTGCGATATCGACTGCAACTCCTCTTAAACCTGACCATTTCCCATTATTGTACATGTTGTTTGTATAAACAAGAGCAGGAAACTCATGACCCTTTTTCGAGACCAATACATATTCTGCAGCTATGAGCTCACCTCCATTCTGGGCATTAATGATTTCATCCTTAACCCTCCCGATTTCCCTTTCAGCTACGAGATCATAGAGTGAAAGGCCCTTGTCAAAATCATTCTGCTCGTAACCGAAACGTTCAAATGCACTGAAGTTGGCAAATGTAATTTTCAGATTACTGTTTGTTTCAAAGACCATTTCCGGCAACAGAGTCACCAGGTCTTTAAATTTCTCTTCACTTTTCAGGAGGGCCTGCTCTGCAATTTTTTGCTCGGTAATATCTCTTGAAATACCCGCTGTTCCTATAACTTCTCCGTTCTCATTAATAACGGGGGTTTTAAAAGTTTCTGAATACCGTTTTCCGAACCGTCCATCCTCCACTTCCATAAATCTGATAGCTTTTCGCTGCTCACATACTGTTTTATCTTTCCGCACATAATCAAGAGCGAGCTCTTCATCGCACAAATCGAAATCCGTTTTTCCGATAATATCATTTACCTTCCAGTCAAAAAACCTGCAAAAAGCTTCATTAACCATAAGGTACTTGCCATCCATATCCTTAATCCATGCCTGATGGGGAATGTTATCGAGGATGGCCTGTTGTTGTGACTGAAATTTCTGAACTTTATCTTCGAGATCTTTTATACCCGTTATATTACTGCTCACCGACACTACCCTGTATACTTCGCCTTTGTCGTTCCAGACAGGATACGATCTGTGCCAGATCCAGTTTACCGATTTATCGGGAAGTACAATACGATATTGCTCATTAAAAATATAGGCCGATTTATGCTCCCTTGATTTGATAATATTTTCAATTCTGGAGCGGTCTTCCGGATGAATCCAGTCCAGATATACATTTGGATTTTTATAGAGGTCCTCTCTCTTTATCCCATAAATCTGTTCAAAAGCAGGATTGGCATATAGAATTTTATTTCCACTTCTGAGTACAAATGAATCACTGGTGTTTTCGGCAAGCTCCCTGAATTTTTCTTCGCTTTCCTTTAGAGCAATTTCATAATTTTTCCGGTCAGTTATATCCCTTGCCAGTCCTGCAGTTCCAACAACCTTTCCGTCGATTCCAATCAAAGGAATCTTAAGGGTTTCATGCCATCTGAATCCATCTTTCAAAGGAATTAATTCCTCGAAGGTCCTTTGTTCACCGGTACTGATAACCAGATTGTCGTCTGCAGTATATTTATCTGCAAAAATTGAGGGAGAGAAGTCGTAGTCGTTTCTACCAACTATCTCTTCTGGCAACTTTCCAAAAGCAGCCGCGAAACTTTTGTTAGCTGATAAAAACTTTCCATTTGTATCTTTAGCCCAGACCATGAAAGGAATCTGGTTGAAAAAGGTCTCGTGGTATTTTGAATTTGTGAAGATTTTCTCCAGTTCTTCTACGCTGAAGCCATAAGACAATGCCGACACTTTCTTTTCAGGGGGTTCAGTTATGGGACCTTCCCGGACCAGGCTTTTAAGACGACTTAGTTCCTGTTCATATTCCCGTATTTTTCGCTTAATATCTTCAATATTCGCCATTTCACCTGTTTCTGCAAGTGTAGTATCCGGATATTTCTTTTCATGCGACATTAATCGAAGCTATCTGTTTAGGACAATATTACGCCAACAATTGTGGCTGAAAGTAATGATGCAAGTGTACCGGCTAATAGTGCACGCATGCCGAATTTTGCCAGCATAACTCTTTTTCCCGGCGCCAGTGCGCCGATGCCGCCAATCTGTATTCCTATCGATGCAAAATTCGCAAAGCCACAGAGCATGTAAGTAGCCATGATAATGGATTTTGGATCGGAAAAAGCTCCTGTGTTTTTCAGGTTTGCCAGACTAATATATCCGACAAATTCTGTCATTATAAGTTTTTCTCCGAGCAGCGAACCAACCAGGGTAATATCATGAACATTTACGCCAATTAGCCACATAAGAGGTGAAAGAGAATAACCAAGAATAAACTGCAGGGAAAGCTGATTGTACCTGCCGTCGGTAAAGGAACTTATCCACTCGTTCAGACTGGTCCAGTTCCCTATTTTAATAAAGGTAAAGTTTATCATGGCCAGAAAAGCAATAAATACCAGAAGCATAGCAGCAACATTCACTGCAAGTTTCAATCCTTCGTACGTGCCATTATTTATGGCATCCAGCACATTTTTACCTATTTTATCCTGTGTAATCACAACTTCCTGGCTGATATCTTCTGTTTGGGGAACGAGAATTTTTGAGATGACAACCACACCTGGTGCTGCCATTACAGATGCAGCAAGGAGGTGTTTAGCGAATAATAATTTTTGCACCGGATCATCTCCCCCGAGAAAATTAATATATACAGCAAGCACACCGCCTGCCAAAGTTGCCATTCCTCCAGCCATAACCAGAAGCATCTCTGATTTGTTCATTTTTTCGAGGTAGGCCTTTATCATTAAAGGGGATTCGGTTTGGCCCAGAAAAATATTTCCGGCCACCGAAAGACTTTCAGCGCCAGAGAGTTTCAGTACACGGGTCATCACCCATGCCAGGAGCCAGACTACTTTCTGAATGATCCCAAAATAAAAAAGAACAGATGTAAGAGCTGAGAAAAATATTATGGTAGGAAGGATATTTATGGCAAAAGTCTGCAAGGGAGCTTCGATAACCCCGGTAGAATATGAACTAAAAAGGAACTTTGTCCCTTCATTGGTAAAATCGAGTACTTTAACAAATAACTTTCCTATAAATTCAAACGTTCCCTGAATGAAAGGCACCTGAAGTACTCCGATTGCCAGTATCACCTGAATCAAAAGTCCGTAACCAACTATTTTCCATGAAATTGCCTTCCTGTTATCACTGAAAACATAAGCAATTCCAATTAAAACAAGCATGCCAATCAGACCACGCAGTATAGTAAGAAAGTTAAACTTATACTGGTTTTTCGCCGGAATTAAATTTGCTTTGGTATTTTTAATCGGAGTTACAGATACTGAATCTGAAGAGACTGTGCTATCCTGAAAACTTGCCTGTATAGTTTGATTCGGGATTAAAGTATCATTCTTACCTGAAGAGGCAAATAAAGTAAATGATGAAATGAGAAAAATAACTATCAGTAAAAACCGGAATTTCCTGAAATGTGTCATGGATGGGAATTATATCTTTTTTCGAAGGTTAATTTCATCTCTGATTTTGGAGGCTCTTTCATAATCTTCATTGCCAATCGCCTCATCAAGAATTTCATTAAGTTCTTCGAGCGAATATGCTTTAAACTCATTGGATGGATAACTTGGCGAAGGTGTCGGGGATTTGAACTTTTCGGTTTCCTGACTTACCGGTGCTAAAGGGCTTTCCTTTTCAAAATCAAGCACAATACCAGCTTTTGCAATTATTTCTTCAGTTGTAAAAATCGGGCATTTGAAACGCAGAGCCAGCGCAATAGCATCTGAAGTACGAGCATCCAGGGTAATGTTTTCCTCGCCATTATTACATTGAAGCTGAGAGTAAAAAACTCCCTCCTCAAGTTTATAGATGACTACTTCATTTATGGTAATTCCGAAGACCCTGGCGAAATTCATAAAAAGGTCATGTGTAAGCGGGCGGGGCGGCTTAAGTCCTTCAAGTTCAATTGCAATTGACTGAGCTTCAAACCCCCCGACAATAATGGGGATACGTCTTTCTCCATTCTCCTCCGTGAGAATCAGGGCGTATGCCCCCGACTGGGTTTGACTATAGGATATTCCTAATACGTTTAACTTTACCATACTGTTTTAGGCAACTTGATCTTCAAATATCGAAAAACAAATATAATGTTTTTGTTTTAGTACAAGCTAAAAAATTGGTTAAGTTGATAATTGGGATAAATCCAATATCATACTCATTTAAAATGAAATAATTAGTTTTTACAGCAAAATAATCACCAGAAATATTTGCTATTCCATTTAACTTTCATATTTTTGCACTCCATTTTCATGAAATAAAGTAAAACTCGTAATAATGTACGCAATTGTTGATATCGCAGGACAGCAGTTTAAGGTTAAGAAAGACCAGAAGATATTCGTCCACAGGCTCGAAGGTGAAGTTGGTAATCAGGTAGACTTCGAAAGAGTTCTTCTTATCGATAATGATAAAAACGTCAGCGTTGGAGCTCCGGTTATTCAGGGCGCAATGGTTTCTGCAACAATCCTTGAACATGTTAAAGGTGATAAAGTAATCGTTTTTAAGAAAAAGAGAAGAAAAGGATACAGGGTTAAAAATGGTCACAGACAGTATATGACCCAAATCCTTATTGAAGAAATTGTTGAAACAGGTGCTAAACCAAAAGTAGCTGAAAAAGCTGCTAAACCGGTGGTTGCAAAAGCTGCAAAGCCTGAGGTTGCTGAAATAGCTAAACCTAAAGTAGCAGAAAAGAAAGTTTCCGAGCCCAAAGTTGTTGCAAAACCTGCAGCTGAGAAAAAAGCTCCCGCAGCAAAAAAACCTGCAACTGAAAAAGCTCCTGCAGCCAAAAAAACTGCCGAAAAGAAACCTGCAGCCAAAAAACCCGCAGCTCCTAAAAAAGCAAGCGGAACAAAAAAATAATAACGATTAAGACAATAAAAGTAATAAGCTATGGCACATAAAAAAGGAGCCGGAAGTTCACGCAACGGTCGCGAATCAGAAAGCAAACGATTAGGAGTTAAATTATACGGCGGTCAGGTAGCTACAGCCGGAAACATCATCGTTCGCCAGAGAGGCACTGTACACATGGCCGGTAAAAACGTAGGAATTGGAAAAGATCATACTCTTTTTGCACTTATTTCCGGGATCGTTCAGTTTAAGAAAAGAAGAGACAACAAATCATTCGTCTCAGTTCTTCCTCCTGCTGAATAATTCTACTTAAACTTATTCTAAATCTCCTTCAAACTGTTAACTTTGAGTACAGTTTAAGGAGATTTTCTATTTTATAAATTCTGATATGCTTACTATTAATTTCATCCGTGAAAACAGGGATTTTGTACTCAGCCGGTTAAAAGTTAAAAACTTCAAAGACAGTTCAATAGTCGATTCTGTAATCGAATTCGACAATCTGCGACGGGCAGCTCAGAAAAATGCCGATAATGCCCAGGCTGAGATGAATCTCCTCTCAAAGGAAATCGGAAGGCTTTTTCAAAACGGAAAAACTGAAGAAGCTAATAAAGCAAAAGACCGCACAGCCCTGCTTAAAGAAAATATCAAAGAATTCAACCTTAAATACGATGAAGCCAGTACTAAACTTAATGAGCTACTGGTGCAGATACCCAACCTCCCTCATGAATCAGTTCCCGTTGGAAAATCAGCTGAAGATAACACATTCATCCGTGGTAACGATATTAAAATCACACTCCCTGAAAATGCACTCCCTCACTGGGAATTAGGAACCAAATACGATTTTCTCGATTTTGACCTGGGAACAAAGCTTACCGGTGCCGGATTTCCTGTTTTCAAAGGGAAAGGAGCAAAGCTCCAGCGCGCACTTATAAATTTTTTTCTGGATGAAAATGTAAAAGCCGGATACCGGGAGATTCTCCCTCCCCTGATGGTAAACGAAGACTCCGGTTTCGGTACAGGACAACTTCCAGACAAGGAAGGTCAGATGTACCATTGTCAGATTGACAATTTTTACCTTATTCCTACGGCTGAAGTCCCTGTAACCAATATTTACCGGGATGTAATTCTGGATGCATCCGAACTCCCCTGCAAAAACACCGCTTACACTCCATGCTTCCGCAGAGAAGCCGGCTCTTATGGAAAAGATGTCAGAGGACTAAACCGCGTTCACCAGTTCGACAAAGTTGAAATCGTATATATTTCACATCCCGAAAAATCTTATGAGGCTCTTGAAGAAATGGTAAAACATGTGGAGGGGCTTGTTATTAAACTCGGACTACCCTATCGGATCATCAAGCTATGCGGAGGCGACATGAGTTTTACATCAGCTCTTACCTACGATTTTGAGGTGTATTCAGCTGCTCAGGCCAGATGGCTCGAAGTTAGTTCGGTTTCCAATTTCGAATCGTTTCAGGCGAACAGGCTTAAACTCCGGTTCAAAGATAAAGCTGATAAAAAAACCACACTTGCACATACACTAAATGGTTCATCACTGGCTTTGCCGCGCATCGTTGCAGCAATTCTTGAAAACAATCAGACTCCAGAAGGAATTGTTATTCCTGAAGTTCTGCGTAATTTTACAGGTTTCGATATGATAAACTGAGAAACTCTGAATGAATAACCAGCAAAAATCCTATCTCTTTGCAGGTCTAACCATTTTGTGCTGGGGAACGGTTCCCACTGCTTTTAAAATAGCATTGCGGTATCAGGATAATTTTCAACTGCTGTTTATATCAACCTTTGTCAGCATTCTGTTATTTGCAGGGGTAATGCTGGTTCAGGGGAAAATGAAAGCAATAGCCGGTCTTACCCCGAAGGAATTACTCTTTTCAGCCATTCTGGGATTCCTGAATCCCTTTGCATATTACCTTATCCTATTTAAAGCCTATTCAATTTTACCCGGACAGGTTGCTCAGCCTTTGAATATGATCTGGCCGGTGATTCTGGTTCTGATTTCTATTCCTCTTTTAAAACAAAAGATAGGTTTTCGAAGCATTTTTGGACTTCTAATAAGCTTTTCAGGTGTTTTTTTCATTTCTTCCCAGGGAGGAAAAGGGAATTTCAGCCCTGAACAAATCCCGGGAATATTATTGGCTCTTGGAAGTTCTGTAATATGGGCTTTTTTCTGGATTCTGAATGTAAAAGACAAACGCGATGAGGTGGTGAAACTATTTCTGAATTTTCTTTTTGGCTTTGTGTTTCTTTTGATCTTCATGTTTGTCATGAATAAAAATCTTCCCGCTTTACCCGAGGCCTGGGCATCAGGAGTTTATGTGGGGATTTTCGAGATGGGAATTGCGTTTATTTTCTGGATGAAAGCTCTGCAACTAAGCTCTTCAACTGATAAAATAAGTAACCTGATTTATATCAGCCCGTTTTTGTCACTGTTCTTAATTCATTATATTGCCGGTGAAAAAATATATTACACTACTCCCATCGGACTCGCACTGGTTGTTGCCGGAATATTGTTTCAAAAGTTAAAACCAAAAGAATGAAGTCAGCTGAAAGAATTATTCTTGGAATTGATCCCGGAACCAATATCATGGGGTATGGTGTTATAGAAGTGCGCGGTAAGGAACCCTTTCTTTTAACTCTGGGCATTACTGATATGCGAAAAGAAAAAGATCCTTACAAAACATTACAAACGATTTTCAGGGATGTAATTGAACTTATTGACAAGTATCACCCCGATGAGCTGGCGATTGAAGCCCCTTTTTACGGAAAAAACGTTCAGAGTATGCTGAAGCTTGGAAGGGCTCAGGGAGCAGCAATTGCAGCGGCTCTTTCAAGAGAAATACCCATTTTCGAATACGCTCCCCGGAAAATAAAAATGTCTATAACCGGTCAGGGCAGTGCCTCAAAAGAGCAGGTTGCGGATATTCTGGAACGCATCCTTCATTTCAAAACCGACTCAGTAAAACTTGATGCAACAGATGGACTTGCAGCAGCTGTTTGTCATTTTTTTCAGGCAAAACCAGCTGGTAACGGGAAAAGTTTTACCAGCTGGAATGACTTTCTTAGAAAGAATCCGGACAGGTTGAAATAGCTTTAAACCATACTTCACACACTCAATTGTACTCTGTGTTTATCAGAACACAGAATGCCGGGTAAAAAAAATACCCTGTTTGATAATCGTTACTTATTTAAAGCTGAGAAATGATCGCTTTAGCTGTAGCAGCAAACTCTTCACCGGAAAACTTTAATTTCGGGTTGGCAAAGTTGATATCGCCGAGTTTATTAATGGGGATCAGATGGATATGTGCATGAGGCACCTCAAGTCCAAGTACAGCTATCCCGATTCTCTTGCAGGGAACAGCTTTTTCGATTGCCTTAGCTACTTTTTTAGCGAAAACTATCATGCCTTCAAGTAACTGATCATCGACATCGAAAATATAATCGACTTCCTTTTTCGGTATAACAAGTGTATGACCTTTAGCCAGTGGATTGATATCCAGAAAGGCAAAATAATTCTCATCCTCGGCTATTTTATAGCAGGGGATCTCGGCATTAACTATTTTTGTGAAAATGGTAGACATTGTGCATATTCTAAATTGCAATCTCAACTATCTCATACTCAACCTGTCCGGATGGAATTTTAACAGTTACATTATCACCTAATTTTTTACCTAGTAAGGCCTGGGCAATAGGGGTGCTAACTGAGAGTTTACCTGCTTTGAGGTCGGCCTCAGTTTCGGATACTATCATATATTGCAAAACAGCGTTATTTGATTTGTTGCGGATTTTAATCCTGTTCATAATCTGAACTGTTTCGGTATCAATTTTCGATTCGTCAATAATACGCGCCATTGCAAGTTTTTCCTCAAGCTGGGAAATTTTCATTTCAAGCATACCCTGGGCATCTTTTGCAGCATCGTATTCTGCGTTTTCCGACAAATCGCCTTTATCTCTGGCTTCAGCTATCTGAAGTGAAATTGCAGGTCTTTCAACTTTTGTAAGATGATCCAGCTCTTTCCTGAGTTTCAGCAAACCCTCCTGGGTCATGTAATTTACCTTTGTCATTGTAACCTCCCTGTTTGGATAAGTATAAAAGAAAAAGAATTCAGGCAGCCTGAACTCTTTGATGCAAAATTATAACTTTTTTTCTGATTTAAAATAATCCTGATATGCTTTAAAAGATACTAAGGATTTATGTTAGAATTCTTTACGGTTAAATATTTCTGAATAAACAAATGCAGATTTTGGATTAAAATTATCAACAATACCTGCCAGTTCCTCTTCTTCGTCTGAAAGAACTGAAGTGTACTCCTTTGTGAGATCATTGTAGATCAATGATCCTTCGTCCTTCTGGTAATTAAATGCAGGTGTTCCTTCATCCATGCCGGTTGTATCCAGAGAACTCTGAGCCTGATCATTATAATTAATATTACTGTCAAGAGGCGGTACATATTCCTGATATGCAGGATACTCAACAGACTCTATTCTTTCATCAGGAACAACATCAAGAACTGGACCGTCTTCTATGCTTTCAGTTGGTGTAAACGAATATTCTTCTTCCTTATAATCCTGTGGAACAGGATTAAACTCCCTGAATAATTCCTGAAACTGTGATTTTATATCTTCAGAAACCGGAGTGCTTTCAGGGGATTCTTCTGTTTGACGCTGAACAGGTTTTTTCTTTTTACCCATGGCCCCAATAATAAGGAATACGATGGTAAGAGCCACGTATAACAGATTTCCGATATCGAAGTCAGCTTTCATTTATTCCTGCAATAATGTAAACTAATTGTCCGTTAAAGTTAAGAAAAAAATATAATTAACTTTGACTACGTTTCTGAATTCATGCAAAGTATGTTAAAACTTTTGAAAATAAAAATCTTTGTTGTTTCGATTCTGATACTTTTTTCGTACCCGGCATGCAGAAAAGATGCTTTCAGGTTTCCCTATGTGAGCATTAACCTCAATTTAGGAATTAACAGCGACCTTGGCGGCCTTGCACCAGGTGGACTGAAACTTCTGCCTAAGAATCCGTACGGTGGTGTAGGGGGATTGATTGTATATCAGGATTTCGAGTATCATTATTTTGTTTTCGATGCAGCCTGTACACACGATTATTATGATGGCTGCTATGTTGAACCCGGGGAATCCTTCCCCGAGCTGATGGTATGTCCTTGTTGTTCCTCCAGTTTTTTACTGAGTTCCGACGGTAATGTTTTTAAAAGTCCGGCTAAATATCCATTAGTACAATACCTGTCATACAGAGATGGCGAAATTCTAAGGGTACAAAATTAATACCTGTAATGATCCGGTTTATATGGCCCCTCAACCGGAACGCCGAGATAATCAGATTGATCCTTTGTAAGTTTAGTGAGTTTCACACCTATCTGTTCGAGGTGCAGTCTTGCAACTTCTTCATCCAGCTGCTTAGGGAGTCGGTAAACACCTATTTCATAAGGTTTCTGCCAGAGCTCTATTTGGGCAAGTGTCTGATTTGAAAATGAATTGCTCATCACAAAGGAAGGATGACCTGTTGCGCAGCCAAGGTTTACCAGCCGGCCTTCAGCCAGAAGGAATATTGCATGACCATCGTCGAAAATATATTTATCAACCTGAGGCTTGATATTAAGCTTCTTTGCTCCCTTGAATTTATTAAGCTGATCGACCTGTATTTCGTTATCAAAATGGCCAATGTTACAAACGATAGCCTGATCCTTCATTTTCTTTAAGTATTCCAGCGTAATAACATCTTTATTACCGGTAGTGGTAACATAAATATTACCTTCTTTGAGTGTATCTTCTATAGTACTCACTTCGAAACCTTCCATTGCAGCCTGAAGAGCGCATATTGGATCTATTTCGGTAACAATAACGCGGGCTCCATATGATTTCATTGAATGTGCGCATCCCTTTCCAACATCTCCATATCCGAGAACTACAACAACTTTTCCGGCAATCATAACATCGGTTGCCCGCTTAATGCCATCTGCAAGAGATTCACGACATCCGTAAAGGTTATCAAATTTTGATTTGGTAACAGAATCATTAACATTGATAGCCGGAAAAAGCAACCTGCCTTTCTCCTGCATCTGATAAAGCCGATGAACACCGGTGGTAGTTTCTTCCGAAACTCCTTTTATTTCCTTTACAACACGATGCCAGCGGTTCTTATCTTCGGCAAGAATTTCCTTAAGCTGAGATAGAATTATTGATTCTTCATGGTTGGATGGTTCAACATCGAGTACACGGGAGTCGTTTTCTGCCTCAAAGCCTTTATGAATCATCAGCGTGGCGTCACCCCCATCGTCAACAATAAGAGTAGGTCCTTTTCCCCCGGGAAAAGTAAGTGCCTGTGCGGTACACCACCAATACTCCTCCAGGGTTTCTCCTTTCCATGCAAAAACGGGAATACCGGCAGCGGCGATTGCTGCAGCAGCATGATCCTGGGTAGAAAAAATATTACAACTGGCCCAACGAACGTCAGCACCAAGAGATTTAAGCGTTTCTATTAAAACAGCGGTCTGGATGGTCATATGTAATGAACCCATTATCCTTGCTCCTTTAAGTGGTTTTGTAGCAGAGTATTTATTCCGGATTGCCATAAGTCCGGGCATTTCCTTCTCTGCAATATCAATTTCTTTCCTGCCGAAGTCAGCAAGACTCATATCCCTCACTTTATACTTTAGCTCTTCCACGATGGTACTTTGTGTGTTCATTTTATTTTTTTTGCAAAGGTAAATATTTTTTTGGTAAGATGGGAGTCGGGTGATTATGGTCAGGAGTTGTACAGAACGAAAAAATGTGGAAGAAACCAATGTTTTTGCACCTTCTTCGACCTTCTGTCTATTGTATGCCGAACCGCTTGTCACCAAGTAATTCCTTTGCCATCTCCCTGTCTAAAACCAATTGTTCCCTGAGTTGTTCAATTCCTGAAAACTTTTTTTCATCGCGGATTCGATTTCTGAAATGAAGGTATACTTCTTGTCCATAGATGTCATCTTTAAAATCGAAGAGATTTACCTCAACAGTTTTAATAGGCATTCCGCTTTCAATAGTTGGACGAAACCCGATATTGAGCATCCCGGGATAAAGGTATCCGTTGAGATCAAGATGAACAGCATAAACCCCGTCCCGGGGAATTAATTTGTGGGGATCATCGGGAACAATATTAGCAGTTGGGAATCCAATTTTTCGCCCTATCCGGTTTCCTCCAACAACTCTTCCCCTTAGAAAATAATCATAACCAAGATAATCGTTAGCCAGTTGAAGGTTTCCTGAGTTAAGAAGTTCGCGGATCAACGAGGAACTCAGCTTAACCCCTTCAATACTTTTAGACTCCATCCTTTCAATCTCAAAATTATAGAGCGAAGCACAAAGTTTAAGGTTTTCAAAGTCCCCCTCCCGGTTCTTTCCAAACTTATGATTAAACCCGACAATAAGTTTCTTAATCCCAATTTTGTTTACCAGATATTCCTTTACAAAAGGACACGATTCGATTTCAGCAAATTCTTCAGTAAAGGGAAGAACAACAAAATGGTCAATACCAGCTTGATTCATCAGATAAGATTTCTCTTCAAGACTGGAAAGGTATCTGAGGTTTTCGGGATCTTTATTTAGTACCAGCCGCGGATGAGGCCATAAGCTAACTACTACAGTTTCACCTGAAATTTTATTTGCAGTTTGCTTCAGCTGGTCCAGCAGAAACCGATGACCCTGATGCACTCCATCAAATATTCCAATGGTAACAACAGGATTACTGACACTAAAATCATCTATTTCGTTCCAGATTTTCATTTTTCAAAAAAGTAAAAATAGCAAAATAAATGGTTAAGGGCAGTTTCAGTGAAAAAATCATAAACAATTACTTCCATCTAAAAAAAGTGATATACATTTATGAATCCTAAATGAAACTCACTCCAATGAAAAAAACTGTTTTACTTATTTCAGGAATATTATTCCTTTCAGCCATAGCCTGTGCGCAACATCTCGTTAAAGAGGATCTTTTTTCCATTGTCTTTCCTTATGAGCCCGTCAGGCAGGTTCAGGATATCGAAACTGATGGTTTAGGAATAGTTCAGATGATTTCCTATATCTATGAAGATGCCTATACTGCCTGGATGATTGCTTATACCGAATACCCTGCAGAACACATGCAACAGTCGGGACTTCTGGAATCCGCTAAAAACGGATTTCTTACAAGTCTTGAGCTTGTAGTAGCAACTGAATGGGCAATAAGCAAGGACATTTATGAGGGTATTTATTTTCAGGCTGGAAATGAACAAACTTTTTGTGTTTTGAAAGACTTCATTGTTGGAAACCGATTGTACCAGATAGGAATTTTACAATCCAATGAATATCCCTCCGAGGTGGTGGTTGATCGGTTTATCAATTCATTTAATCTGAATTTAGAATAATCAATCCCAAAATTCACTAACTTACCTTCCTGAAAATCAGCTCTCATGAAGGTACCCGGTATTGTAAAATCAGACTCCTGGCTTGGACAGTATACTCAAGTCATTCAGGAGAGGATGAAAAGAGTACAGCAAAAGAAAGAAGAACTTGCCGGAGAGGCAAGGCTTTCTTCATTTGCCACTGGACATTTGTATTTCGGACTCCACCGTATTTCCGGCGATTGGGTTTTCAGAGAATGGGCACCAAATGCAACTGAAATTTATCTTATCGGTGATTTCAACAAATGGAAAGAATCGGATGCATTCCGTTTCTCCCGACTCGAAAACGGCAACTGGGAACTACTGCTTAAACCGGAACAAATTCATCATAAGGATTTATACAAACTCTCTATGCATTGGTCAGGCGGGCATGGTGAACGAATACCAGCCTACGCCATGCGCACTGTGCAGGACGATGAGACTAAACTTTTTTCCGCCCAGGTGTGGTTTCCTGAAACAGAATTCAAATGGAAATTTTCAGCCCCATTAAAAAATGATCCTCCTTTTATTTATGAAGCCCATGTGGGAATGGCTACCGAAGATTTCAAGGTAGGACAATACAAAGAATTCAGGGAAAAAGTGCTTCCGCGGGTAATAGAAGCCGGCTATAATACTTTGCAATTGATGGCCGTGCAGGAACACCCATATTATGGTTCCTTCGGTTACCATGTATCCAGTTTGTTCGCTGCATCCTCCCGTTTCGGAGAGCCTGAAGAACTTAAGGCACTGATTGACGAAGCTCATGGCGCCGGATTAAGAGTAATCATGGACCTTGTGCACTCTCACGCTGTCAGAAACGAGAATGAAGGCATTGGACTCTATGATGGTTCTCCCTGGCAATTTTTTCATACCGGAGCAAAGAGGGAACATGTTGCATGGGATTCGCTTTGTTACAACTATGGAAAACATGAGGTGCTTCATTTTCTCTTATCCAACATTCAATTCTGGCAAAAAGAGTACCGATTCGATGGTTTTCGATTCGACGGAGTCACTTCTATGCTTTATTACGATCATGGGCTGAGCCGTGATTTTACGAACTATAGTATGTATTTCGACAATAATCAGGATGAGGATGCCATCTGTTACCTTGGTCTTGCAAATGCACTTATACATGAGAATGATCCTGAAGCTCTTTCAATTGCTGAGGAAATGTCGGGATACCCTGGTCTTGCTGCAAAATTAACTGATGGTGGTCTGGGCTTTGATTACCGGATGGCTATGGGTACACCAGATTACTGGATTAGGATAATCAAAGAGAAGGCAGATGAAAAATGGAATGTAAGTGAAATGTATTACGAACTCACAAATAAAAGGGTTGAAGAAAAAACTATAGGATATGCTGAATCACATGATCAGGCGCTGGTAGGCGATCAGACAATAATCTTCAGACTTATTGGTAAAGAGATGTATTTCAGTATGGATAAACTTTCCCGAAATCTGGAAGTCGACCGCGGAATTGCCCTCCATAAAATGATACGCTTACTTACTCTTGCAACTTCAGGAAACGGCTATCTCAATTTTATGGGGAATGAATTCGGACATCCTGAATGGATTGATTTCCCACGGTTAGGAAATAACTGGTCCTACCAATATGCCCGCCGGCAGTGGAGTCTGGCAAGCAATAAACTTCTGCGCTTTGGCTTTCTTGATGAATTCGACAGGCAAATGATCAGACTATTTCGTAAAAGTCACATTTTCAGGGGAGAATCTCCCAGACTATTTCATGATAACCAAAATGGTCAGGTATTGGGATTTGAGAGGGATGATATGTATTTTGCCTTTAATTTCAGTCCGGTACATTCATACCCTGATTACGGTTTAAATGCTTCTCCCTCAAAATACAAGATAGTATTGGATACTGATGATATAATTTTTGGTGGTCAGGGTCGTATTGATCATACTATAAGCTATCGTACTCTCTCCGGCAAGGTAGGTTTACCGGGAAATCACCTCAGATTATACCTTCCTTCACGTACGGCTCTTGTATTGAAGAAGGAAAAAATTAAGGGAGTGTACGACACTCCCTGATATTTATATCCAGCGCAGAAGTGGCAATTCCTGCCTGTGTGCAAGGTGTTTGTTCTTCGGATAAATTCTGATTCCAAAATCGAAAATCCCGGGTTTGGTTGGTGAGAATTCGATTTCATAAGTAGCTTTCGATCCCTCCTTACTGGTAAAGATAAACTCCTTCTTCTCGAGGATTTGGGGCTTTTTGCTTTTTGTTTCCAATTCAGCAACAACAAGTTCAACCCCAATTTCTTCAGATCTTAATGATTTAAGATCCAGAACAATTTTGGAAAAATAATGATTACCAAGGCAGACTATCTGGTTATCCATCTGAGGATAATTAATCGATACAATTTCAATATCATTCCATGAATTGAGGATCTTCTTTTTCCAGCAAGCAATAACGGAGGCCAAATCATAATCCTTCTCCCTCATTTTCAGTGTCCTTTTGTACAAGGGCTCATAATATTGCTTTATATAATCCTGCAACTGACGGTTCATAGTAAATTCCGGACACACTTCGGTAATCGATTTCTGTATCATGCTTACCCAGGCCGTTGGAACTCCTCGTGAATCGCGCTTGTAGAATGCGGGTGTAATTTCCGATTCAATAAGGTTATAGATAGTCTCGGCATCAAGCTGATCCTGAAATGTCTGATTATCATAGGCTCTTTCTTCATCTAAAGCCCAGCCGGCATCCTTTTTGTATCCTTCTGCCCACCAGCCGTCAAGGACACTAAAATGGAGATCTCCGTTCATAACTGCCTTCTCTCCACTGGTGCCCGAAGCTTCAAGAGGTCGTGTAGGAGTATTCATCCATATATCAACGCCGTGCAAAAGTTTTTTTGCCAGTGCAATTTCGTATCCGGGCAGAAAAAGAATTTTTCCAATAAATTCGGGTTTCCGGGAGATCTCAACAATCATTTTTATCAGGTCAGCCCCCATCTTGTCCTGAGGATGCGCTTTACCGGCAAAAAATATCTGAACCGGCATAAACGGATTATTCACTATTTCAGCTAATCTTTTGAGATCCATGAAAAGCAGGTGCGCCCTTTTGTAGGTAGCAAATCTTCTGGCAAAACCTATTGTCAGTGCATTGGGGTTAAGCTTCTCCTGAATTTCTACAATGGTTCGGGGATCTTCGTATGATTTAAGAGAGTTTGAAACAATTGCGTCATTAATAAAATCAATGAGATCTTTCCTTTCCTGATTCTTGATATTCCAGATTACAGCCTGATCGACATTGTTTATTTTTGCCCACATCGAGCGGTCGTCCTGCTTTTTGTAAAACTCCGAATCGAGTTCCTGATGATAAAGCTCTTTCCATCTTTTTGAGATCCAGGTGGGAATATGAACTCCGTTTGTTACGTAACCAATAGGTATTTCCTCTGTAAGGTATCCGCTCCACATATCGGCAAACATATCCCTGCTTACTTTTCCATGAAGTCTGGAGACTCCGTTAACTTCCTGAGAAAGATTAACAGCAAGGCAACTCATTGAGAACTTTTCGCTTCCCGAGTTCGGATGCATTTTTCCCAGATTCATCAGTTGGTTCCAGGTAATTTTGAGACGCGTAGGATAATGAGCAATATATGCACGCATAAGATCCTCACTAAAATAATCATGTCCAGCAGGTACAGGTGTGTGAGTTGTAAACAAAGAGGAAGACCTTACAATCTCGAGTGCTTCGGGGTAAGTGTGATTTTTGAGTTGAATATACTCACGTAATCTTTCAAGTCCAATAAAGGCGGCATGTCCTTCATTGCAATGATAAATATCCGGTTCCAGCCCAAGTGCCCTCAATGCCCTGATTCCACCAATTCCAAGAAGTATTTCCTGCTTGAGACGATTTTCATTATCCCCTCCATATAACTGATGAGTAATGGAGCGATCACTTTCCTGATTCTCATCGATATCCGTATCAAGAAGAAACAGCTTAACCCTGCCAACATTTACCTGCCAGATACGTGCAATTAAGTCGCGGCCGGGTAACACTATACGGATTTTCTTGAAATCTCCGTTTTCTTCAAAAACTGGCTGCGCAGGTGTTTTTGAAAAAACCTGCTTCTCTGTTACTGATAATTGTTCGCCGGCAACAGACATAAGCTGTTTAAAATACCCATACCGGTAGAGAAATCCAATTCCTATTATTTTGTAATTATAATCACTTGCCTCTTTGAGGTAATCACCGGCAAGAAGGCCAAGTCCTCCGGAATATATCTTAAGTGAATCGTGCAAACCAAACTCCATGCTAAAGTAGCCTACTGTAGGACCTTCTTTAGGTTTCTCAGACATATAGGCAGTAAAATGGTTATGTACGCTCAGGAGGCGTGATAAGAATTCTTTATCTTTATGAAGATTATCAAGCCTGTTAAACGGAATTCTTTCCAAAAGCTCAACAGGATTTTCAGCAGTTTCTTTCCATAATGACGGATCAATAGATTTAAAAAGTTCAATTGCATCCTGATTCCAGCACCACCAAAGATTTTTACTTAATTCTTCAAGTGCTTGCAAATTTTCAGGTAAACTTTGCTGAACAATAACTCTTTTCCAAACAGGAGTGGCTCCCAGATTAACCTCTATCTGAGGCAATTGTTCAACTCTTTCGTGTTCAACAAATGTGTCGACACGTTCCATCACTTTGGTCAGGGCAACATCAAATGCTTTATAATAATAATCAACCTGATTCGTCCACAAAGCTATACGTGAAATGTCAAATGCCTTATCCCGGGCTTCTTTTAACGCTTTTGGGGGAAGAGAATCCATAATGCGGATGGCTTCACATATGCCATCTACCACTTCCGCGTCATTATAATCATCCCGGTTTATTACAAAAATTCCGTTACCGGGATCTTTATAATTATCTCTTACCCAGAGTCCAAAACCTGCAAGGCTTGTAGTAATGGTTGGGATATGGAATGCAAGACTTTCAAGCGGGGTATACCCCCATGGCTCGTAATAAGAAGGGAAAACGGTAAGATCAAAACCTATGAGCAGTTCGTAATACTCCTTATTAAAGATCCCGTCAAAACCATTAAGGTATGATGGTACGAATATGACCCGGACACTATCGCCTTTCTGATTATTGATTCCGGCAGCTTTAATTCGGCTCAGGCTTGGATCGCTTTCTGCATAATGCAGATTATGTGTCAGATAATTTTCACCAATAATTTCAACAGCCTTACCTTCGAGTTTTTCAAGAAGGTCTTTACGCGGACCGTAATGATTTGCCGGAATAAGTATAAATGCAAGGAGCGTTTTATCTAATGAATTTCCTTGTTTAAGCTTTCCAAGAGAGTCAACAAAAAGGTCGATTCCCTTATTTTTAAACTCGTATCTACCGCTGTTTGCCACCAGAAAGGTATCATCTCCAAACGTCTCACCAAGCAAGGCTCCGGCAACTTCAAGAATTTTCTTTCTGGCTGCTTTGCGCTTGGAATTAAAGCTTGCATGGTCGGGTACAAAACCATCTTCAAAGCCGTTTGGGGTTACCAGATCAACCTCTTTTTGCAAAAACTGTTCACATTCATGCGCTGTAAGTTCGCTTACTGTAGTAAAAGCATCGGCATAACGTGCAGATATTTTTTCAATGGATTGTTTAGCAGCCAGGTTAAACTCTGTTGCCTTCACATCTCCGTTATATTCCTTCATTTTGCTATACAGAGGGAGAAGATTTCCGGCAATGGATCGTCCAATGACAGTTGCGTGAGTTGTAAACACTGTACCGGCCTGAGGAAGAACATCACGTAAATAGAGCAGACCTGCTCCGGTCATCCATTCATGAAACTGAGCGATTATTTTATCACTTGGGGTGAGGTGGTACTTACAATAACTTTCAATTACCTGTCCGGTGGCATATCCAAATAAAGTAGGTTCAATATAATCCCACTGACCAGAGATTGAATCGAGTTTATACGTTTCCCATAGCTTACTATATATTTGATCTTTACTTGCGAAAAAGGTGGTGAAATCCACAAGAATTACCAAAGGTCGTCCGGCAATTTTCCATCTACCCACCCTCACACGCAGTCCTTCAACCGCAGCTTGCTGCCTCCATCCGGCAAGAAGGTTCGGGTCTTCGTTAAACTCCGGATGTTCGGCTTCATCGCGCCAGACATCGGGACCAAGTAAAATATACTTATCACCAAATTCTTTAAGCAGTGTTAGTGCTTTTGTTGAAATAACAGTATGAATACCACCCACTTTATTACAAACTTCCCAGCTGACTTCGAATAAATAATTGGGACTAATTCTTTCTTTAATCATATTATAACTAATGTGAATTAAAATTATTTTTTACCACCCCTTGGTTTTGTGGTTTTCTTAAAATCCTGCTTTTGAACCGGAGAACTTTTTTTTGTACCGGGTTCCTTTACCTGACTTTTCTTATTAACAGCTTTTTTAGTCGTTCCAACGCTCACCGGTATTTTCTGTGAGGTTTTCTTAACTTTCCCTGCAGTATTAAGCTGATTAGCGTATTGTATTATTAATTCTTCTTTTTCTTTCAGCAATTTACTTAGCCGATTCACTTCGAAATTGCTATCATCTGATTGAAGACTGTTTAATCGTATTTCAAAATCACTTAGAATATTCATATAATTTATAAAAGCATCGTATGGGCTATCATAAGGATTAAAGTATGAGTGGACTTCACCATCAGAGAAAAATTTTGTGCTCATATAGTAAAAATGATCACTTACCTGGAAATACTCAAAGTCTTTTTGCAGTTTTGAGTCATTGGCAATTTTCACCTTTTCCTGCAGTTCATAAAGCTTTCCAAATGCCTGCCATTGGAGTTCATTACCCAGCCAGGCAGTGAGATCTCTTTCCTCATCAGCCCAGGATATTGCATGGGGTACATGAACGGGTGCAACGGGTTGAAGGGTATTAACTACCTCAGAAGGGGTACTGAACTTAAACTTGGTACTTTTAAATACAGCGGAAGGAAGAGCTTTAAGAAACTCAAAAATTCCTGTCTCAGCCCACTGATGTTCTCCAAATGTTTCGTAATCCATAAAAAGATTCACTGTTTCCTCGTTTTTATCTATGGCCTTAATCCATGAAACAAATTTTTCAGCTGTAAGGGGATATTCTGCCCATGATTTATTGGAGAAACGAAAAGCAATATCATCGCTGAGCTTGAAGTTTTTCAATAATACCTTAAGTTTAGGATTAATAGCATTATAATACAGAAAATTTGGGCTCTTCCATCCCAGAACATGCTTGGCGCCTTCAGTAATCATGGCTTTGTAACCCATATCGGCAACCATTGCTCCAATTTGATCGGAATAGATTAATTCAGTATTTCTGAAAACAACAGGTTCTGTTTTAAAAAGCTCCTTTATTTTTAATTTATGTTTAACTACCTGCTTTTCGAATTCTTCGCGATTTGAAAGGGAGGCTAAACTATGAGAATAGGTTTCAGACAGGAATTCGACACATCCGGTATTAGCCAATTTTTTAAAACTATCAATAACCTCAGGTGCATAAAGTTCAAACTGGTCAATAGCAGTTCCTGAAATAGAAAAAGCAATTTTAAACTTACCCTCATGCTTTTTGATCAGATCCAGCATAATTTTATTTGCAGGCAAATAACACTTATCAGCGACTTTTCTCATGATGCTTTCGTTCATGTAATCGTCGTAATAATAATGCTCGCTGCCAATATCAAAAAAACGATATTTCCTGAACCGGAAAGGCTGGTGAATCTGAAAGTATAAACATATTGTTCTCATGGTACACTGTTACTTTTTACTCTGGTTATTTTACAACTGAATGATATACTTCATTTACTTTAATTGCCGAGTTTTCCCATTTCATATTCTCAACTTCTTCCTTTCCATAGATTTTAAACATATCCGACAAAGCGCTGTAGTTAAGCAATCCATAAATTGCATCAGCCATAGCGTCAATATCCCAGAAATCAACCTTCATAGCGTATTGCAATACTTCAGAAACTCCGGACTGGTGAGATATGATTACCGGAACATTTGATTGCATGGCTTCGAGGGGTGAAATCCCAAAAGGCTCAGAAACAGAAGGCATAACATAAACATCACTTATTGAAAACATTCGGTATACATCATCTCCTTTTAAGAATCCCGTAAAGTGGAATTTATTTGCAATCCGCAAAGATGCTGCACGCATAATCATACGGTTCAGCAATTCCCCGCTACCAGCCATGACAAAACGAACATTATCCATTTTCTGAAGGACTTTGTATGCTGCCTCAACAAAATATTCAGGTCCTTTTTGTAAGGTAACTCTTCCTAAAAATGTTACAATCTTATCATTAATATTTTTCCCCAGCATTAGTTTTTCAGACTCTTGCAGAGGCTCAACGGCATTATGAACTGTTACAACTTTATCCGGACTGATCCCATATTTCTCAATGATTGTGTTTCGAGTGAGATTGGAAACTGCTATAATTTTATCCGCATTCCTCATTCCTTTCATTTCTATATCGAATACAGCAGGATTAACACTTCCTCCGCTTCGATCGAAATCGGTAGCATGAACATGTATTACCAATGGTTTTCCTGAAACTCTCTTAGCTGCAATTCCGGCAGGGAAAGTAAGCCAGTCGTGTGCATGTATTACATCAAAATCGTTTTCTTCAGCCAGAACAGATGCTATCACTGCATAATTAGCTATCTCCTGATACAGATTTCCTCCATATTTTCCGGTAAAGGGGATTTTCCCCCTGAAATTTGTATAGATAAATGGTCGTCCTTCTTCTTTAGCTTCTTTTACGGCTGTGTAATATTCATCAGGATCGGTATAGGGAACAATTCTGGAATTAATTTCAACATACTCAATTTCTCTAAGGAATGACTCATAATTTACAAGTCTTTTGCTTATAACTATATCATTTGCACCTACAATCCGCATGCGGCTTTGGTCTTCATCTCCATATGCTTTTGGAACGACAAATTTTATTTGCATTCCGGGGATTTTGCTCATTCCTTTGGTAAGACCATAAGAAGCAGTTCCAAGGCCACCTGAAATATGTGGTGGAAATTCCCAACCGAACATCAATACCTTCATAGGCTTAACATAGATTAAATTGTTTTTTCTGATTCAAATTTTTCAATTATTTCACCTATCCGTAATACTGACGCAACACTCCAGGCCTGAGAAATTGAACCTCTGGGTGTGTGAGGCGGATCTCCATCATATATTTCAGAAATGGATCCAATTCCATGCACCAGCATATCCTCTTCAAAACCATGGAAAAGTTGTTTAACCGTGTTCAAGCCTCCTGCTTTGTGCAAATCCAGGTAAGCTTTTACATAATGTTCCAATAGCCATGGCCATACTGTTCCCTGATGGTAGGCGGAGTTTCTTGTATTCTGATTTCCTTCATAACAGGGATTATACTTTTCATCCTTTGGTGAAAGGGTCCGGAGACCTTTAGGAGTTAATAAGTAACGGGTAATAATATCAACTACACTTTTTTTCATGTCTCTCGAAATCGGACTATAAGGCAGAGCTGCAGCAAAAACCTGATTCGGCCTTACGCTGAAATCCTTAAAATCACCATTTACATAATCAGCCAGATATCCTTTTTTCTCATCCCAGAAGGTTTCAATAAAAGACTGACTGATTTTTTCGGGCAGATCTTTCCAGTTTTTGATAAACTTGCTGTCTTTGGATTTTTTTGCCCATTCAAGACAAGCACACACCGCATTGTACCATAGCGCATTAATTTCCACATCCATGCCCATACGTGGGGTCACAGGACCCTGATCGTTTATTGCGTCCATCCAGGTCAGTGATTTACCTTCCTGACCAGCCCATATCAAACCGTTTTCAAGCATACGGATATTGAATATTGTACCGTTCCGATAGGAATTCAGAATATCATTAATTGGGGCTTTGTAGGTTTCCCAAATATCAAGTACGGAGTCATATTTCTGGTACTCCTGGAGTGACCAGAAAAACCATAAAGGAGCATCAACTGAATTGAAAGCAGGATTCTCATTGTTACCCATGTTGGGAAAAAGCCCGCCTTTCATCCTTTTTACCATTGTATCGATAATATCTTTAGCCTGTTGCAGTTTCCCGGTTGTAAGGGTGATTCCCGGAAGGGAAATGAAAGTATCTCTGCCCCATGTTCCGAACCAGGGAAATCCCGCAATAATTTCTGTTCTGCCCTCGTTTTTTACCAGAAATTGTTCTGCAGAATTAATAAGGCAACTTTTGAAACTATCCCTGGGATTTCTTTTAGCCTTTTCTTTTTCATATTTCCTGACAAGAGACTCAGGTTCTTCTGCAAGTATTGTATTTCCGGAGAAGATTATACTTTCTCCTTTTTTAATGGAGCATTCGAAATAGCCGGGAACAAAAAGATCTTCTTTAAAGTCATAGCCTCTTTTTTGTTCCTCCATGTATTCGATATTGTAGTACCAGTCGGGACAGGATATAAATTCCACTTCCTTATTAAACTGCATATAAAGTGAAGGGAGGGCATCATATAACTTAGAAACGATGCCATTTTTAACTACCTGATACTTGGTATTGGCATATAAGTTTGCTTTGCTTAAAGAGTGCATGCTCCGGAAAGCAAGGAAAGGTTTGAACTTTAAAAAAGTGGGCGAGGTTGCCTCTTCAAGGGTATATTTAATAAGTATCTGTTCTTCTTTTTCAACAAGCAAATATTCTTTCTTTAAAACGACACCTCCCACCCTGTAGGTTGTTACCCCGACACTTTCAGCTTCAAAATCGCGGACATATTTGTGCCCTCTCGGAACATACAGATCCCCCTGATACTTATGAATGCCAAGATTAAACTCCTGATCATGCTGCACAATTGTAACATCCAGAGAAGATAAAAGCACATTTTTATCCCCGCTAACAGCATCCGGGACAACAAGCATACCATGATATTTCCTGGTATTACATCCAACAATAGTAGTTGAGGAATATGAACCAGCACGGTTCGATCTTACAAATTCCTTGTCCAGCGAGTATTCAAGATTAATCAACTTACTCTTTTCGAATTGTAGATATCCCATAAATTAATACTGATTAAATTTCTTCATAAAAAAATAATGATTGCTTGTCCTTCTCTATTGAGAGAACCCGCATGTATTTGATTTTATTGTATTTGTGTCCGGGTCTGAAAATCATATAGGTTTCATCAATTCAATTATTTACTCAAACGATAATATCATTTGACAGGCTGGTGAATGAAACCCAAAATTTAATACTCCCTGTTGAAAACTCAACTTATTTCAACCACAAAAATACAAATTATTCCTTGAATAATAGCATCTTAGGCTCATCCATCATAAGCGATTTACAATATACAAAATATAACAACGTTAGTTCATAATATTTTGAATAAATTTGCATTCAATTCAGAACTCTAACTTATACAATACTTATGAAAAGTTCAATATTCCTATTTGTGTTTTTGGCAGGCTTTTTTTTAGTTTCCTGCGGGAAAAAAGGAAATGAAAATAAGATTTCCGGAAAAGCTCATAAATTTACCGTTGAAGGAAAGCTTGAAAACAGTACAGGTCGTGCAGTTTACTTTCAGAAAATTGGTATTGATAAGTTTATCTCTCTTGACACCATAATCCTTGACGAAAATGGTGTGTTTTCTTTCCGGGAATCGACCCAGTTACCCGAATTTTTTATAGTAAGGACTGAAGGTGGCCCATTCATAAATCTCCTGATTTATGGTAAAGAGAAAATAAAGATTACAGCTGACTACAACAACCTGGAGGATTATAAAGTATCAGGATCCGATGAATCTGAAAAGATCAGGCTGCTTAACATTGAAACCAACAAACTAATCTCAGCTATGGATAAATTTAATATCATGGCCAGAGACAGCTCAGAAAGCCCAAACTATGCAGATATCAGGGTAAAGAATAACGAAGAATTCCAGACTTTGTTGGAAGATCTCAGGACTTATTCGTTAAGTTTTATTAATGAAAATTCAAACTCACTTATCAGTCTGCTTGCCCTCTACGGACAGGTTGGACCACAAATGATGGTATTTCATCCGGTTAAGGATCTTGAGGTATATGAAAAATTAGATTCCTCTCTGAACGCAAAATATCCTGATCTTCCGCTGGTGCAAAGTCTGCATGAGTATGTGACTGTAATTAAAGCACAGCTGGCAGCACAGCAGCAAACCACTCCGGGTACTTTTGCTCCGGGAACTGAGGTTCCGGAAATATCCCTTCCCTCCCCCGATGGAAAAATAATCAGATTGTCATCCCTTAGAGGAAAGATTGTATTGCTTGACTTCTGGGCAGCGTGGTGTCAGCCTTGCAGACTTGAAAATCCGAATCTGGTTGAAAACTATAAGCAATTCAACAAAAAAGGTTTTGAGATTTATCAGGTCTCCCTCGACAGAACCCGCGAAGAATGGGTAAATGGAATAGAGCAGGATAATCTTGGCTGGACCCAGGTAAGCGAACTCAAATATTGGGAATCTGGGGTTGTTGCTCAATTTAATATCCAGGGAATCCCTATGAATTACCTTCTGGATAAAGACGGAAAGGTTATTGCCAGCAATCTTCGGGGTCCGGCACTTGGTGAAAAATTACAGGAACTTTTTAATGAATAATTTTTGATGAAAAAGAGAATTCTAATATTTGCCTTAGTAGCTTTTGCTGCTGTATCATGCAAAGACAGGCCAAATGCAATCGTTGAAGGATCATTCAGAAACACTGAAAAATACTCCATAAAGCTCGAGTATCTTGACATTAACAAAACCAGTCAGATAGATTCGGCAGGAGTGAAAAAAGATGGCAAATTTCGTTTCAAATTATTTGTTGAGGAACCCGGATTGTATATTCTCAGAAACGAAAGCGGGAAAATTATTAACCTTTTTATTTCTCCCGGTGAAAAAATTAAAATTGACGGTGACTTTCAGGAATTCGATAAGAATTATAGTGTAACGGGATCTCCGGAATCTGAATTTGTCAGACAACTTGTGGAAAAGTTAAGTGATACACGAACCAGGTTGAAGGACCTTGACAGTAAATATAGGGGCAATAATGCTCTTACTGAAGTTCAGGCAAGTGAATACCTTATTCGGAGAAAGGAAATTATTAAGGAACAGAGGGATTTTTCAATTTCATTTATTGTTGAACATCTTTCTTCAATCGCGAGTGCGTACGCGTTGTATCAAAAGCTTGGTCCGGATGAGCTCGTTCTTGGTGAAAACAGGGATATTCAGTATATGAAAATCGTTGCAGATACCTTATCAGTTAAGTATCCCACGTCATCTTTTGTGAAGACCTTTGTTAATGATGCCCGTACCGCGGAAAAAAGATACAATAATCTTATAGGTATTCAGAAGAAAATTATTGAATCTCAAAGCGGCTTGCCCGATATCTCCTATCCCGATCCCGCAGGAAATATAAAAAGTCTCTCAACTCTGAGAGGGAAAACTGTTTTATTATATTTCTGGTCAGTATATTCTGATGCATCCAAACAACAGAATCCGCTTTTTGAAAAAATTTACAGAAAATACAAAAGCAAAGGGTTTGAAATTTTTGCTGTTTGCGTTGATAAAAACCCTGAAAACTGGATGAAATTAGTTCGTTTTGATGAACTTAGTTTTATCAATACCATCGGACCGGATTTCCCCGATTCTCAGTCAGCATTCGCTTACAATATGCGTTCTATACCTTCTACTTACCTCCTTGATAAAGAGGGGAACATTTTGGCACGTAATCTATATGGAACAGAACTCGAAAAATGGCTCGATAATAAACTCTGATGAACCAATTACAATTGCCCGCAAATAAAAAAATTTATTTTCTCTCTGATGCTCATCTGGGGCATCCACCCCTTGAAAAAAGTCTTATCAGGGAAAAAATGCTTACCCGTTGGCTGGATGAGGCAAAAACAGACGCACACTCGATATACCTGCTTGGAGATATATTTGATTACTGGTTTGAATACAGCAAGGTAGTGCCACGGGGATTTACGCGTTTACTTGGCAAAATCGCAGAGATTACTGATTCCGGAATACCGGTATACTTTTTCACCGGGAACCATGATGTGTGGGTATTTGATTATCTTCCATCAGAAACAGGGATACAGGTTTTCAGAAGCCCCTTAAAGATTGAAATTAACGGTAAAAAGTTTTTCATTGCTCATGGAGATGGACTGGGATCATATGAGAAAGCTTATAATATTATCAAATGGATTTTCACAAACAGAGTCCTGCAATGGTTTTTTGCAAGAATACACCCCAATGCATCAATAGCGTTTGCTCATGCATGGTCGAAGCACAGCCGGCTTTCTAAAGATGCCTCTCTTCCATTTCAGGGAGAGGATAAAGAATTTCAGATCCTATACTCAAAGCAGGTATTGGAAAAAGAACATTTCGATTTCTTTGTTTACGGGCACCGTCATCTGCCTCTGGATTTTCGTTTAGACGATAATAGCCGGCTAATTTGTCTCGGGGATTGGTTCTTTAATTTTACTTATGCTGTTTTCAACGGTAATGACATCTCTCTCAAGTCATACAAACAACAATAGTTTCCTGAAATCCGGAAAATTCTGATCATCTGAATTTTGCTAATAATCTATTTGATTGTGAATTCCCATCCGGAAGCAGTATTTTTGTAGTTTATTTGCACTACACGATTTACGGTATAGTCTTTGTACAGACAAAAAAAACAAATCATGAAAAAAATCACTTTCATTCTTGGGTTATCATTATTATTTTCTGGCCTGACACTAAAAGCAGATGATAATGCAAAAACACTCAACTCAACCATAACCCACGTTACTATATTTAACAGCGGAGCGCAGGTAACAGGTGTATCAGAGGTCTCATTGATTCAGGGAATCAACACATTTGCAATCCGGGGACTTTCCCCATATATCGACGAACAAAGTATTCAGGTAAAAGGCAAGGGAAAGTTTATAGTTCTTTCGGCAAGCCTTGAAAAGAATTACATTTCCGAGTTAAAAGAAAAAGAGCAAATAGAAGTCTTACGAACGAAAATTGAGGAACTTGCCATTAAGATTGAAGATGAAAGACTTCAGACAGGTATTTTAAAAGAAGAAGAATCTTTTCTTGTTACAAATAAAAATGTAGGTGGTAAAAATGAGAGTCTGGATGCCGCTAATTTCAAGATTCTTTTCGAATTTTATAAATCAAGTCTTACTGCAATCCGTTCCGATATTCTTGCCCGCGAAAGGAAAATAAAAATACTGGAAGAGGAACTTTCCAAAATGAATAATCAGCTTTCAACACTTCAGACATCCGAAAACATACCTTCGGGTCAGATAATTGTTACTTTAAAAGCAGATGTTGCCACAGCTGGAATTCTTGAAATCAATTATCTGGTTCAGGGAGCCGGCTGGTATCCATCCTATGATATCAGAATTGACAAGCTAACCGAGCCTGTTTCACTTATTTACAAAGCCAATGTATACCAAAATACCGGTGTACCCTGGAAGAACGTAAAACTTACTTTTTCAAATGCTACTCCAAATCAGAGCGGGAATGTTCCGAGGCTTAATCCCTGGTTTCTTGATTTTATCCAGATCAGAGGATTAAACTCTTATGATGATAGTTACAGAAAATCCGCGCCTGCTATGGCTTTGAATGAAATGGCTGTAGCTGATGAGTCATCTTTATTGGGTAAAGCTAAACAAATGCCGGTAGGTTTTGTAACATCCGATAATACAACAAGTGTTGAATTCAGCGTAGATATCCCCTACACCATTGAAACCGGTGGTAAATCGAAAAGTATAGATATGATGTTTCTTGAATTGCCTGCAGGATTTGAATATCAGGCGGTTCCAAAACTTGATCCCACTGCCTTTCTGGTTGCTCAGGTAAGGGAATGGCAACAATATGACTTGCTGGAAGGTGAGGCCAACCTCTATTTCGAAAATACATTTGTTGGTAAATCAATGCTAAATCTTAAAACAGTTTCTGATACATTGAATTTATCACTTGGCAGAGATTTGGGAATCGTTGTTAAGAGGGAGAAACGCAAGGATTTTACCAGCGAGAAATTTATCGGTTCCAATAAAGTTGTTTCCCGTTCCTGGGAAATCTCCGTCAGAAATAATAAAAAAGAGAGCGTAAAAATACACCTGACAGACCAGATTCCTGTTTCACAGAATAAGGAAATAGTAGTAGAAACTATTGAACTCAGTGGTGGAAAATTAGATCAGAATACAGGTTTGGTTACATGGGATCTTGATATTCCCGCGGGACAATCTAAGGTCTTAATTTTAAGCTATTCTGCAAAATATCCAAAAAGCAGTACAGTGATTCTTGAATAGTTTTCGAATCAGGCCTTTATCTACCTTGAATGGGACTTATACTTATTATTGGACATTAATTCAATTAATGGCCTTTTATTGTTGCCATAAATCAGGAGAAAAAGGGAGTTAGGATTCTCTTTGATCCCACTACATAAAAAACGCCACTGAAAACCGGAAATTTATACCGGAAATCAGTGGCGTTTTTTATTAAAAAAATGTTATTCTAGAAAATACTGAATGAAACGGTAAGTCCGGCCATTACAACCGCAACCATTGTCATAAGTTTAATCAGAATGTTAAGTGCCGGTCCGGCAGTATCTTTAAAGGGATCTCCGACAGTGTCCCCAACAACCGCTGCTTTGTGAGCATCGCTTCCCTTTCCGCCATGATTTCCTTTTTCGATATATTTTTTAGCGTTATCCCAGGCACCACCAGCATTATTCAGCATGGAAGCAAGAGTGAATCCTGCAGTAAGTCCACCTGCAATAAGACCAACGACTCCGGCTACCCCCAAAATAAGTCCTACAGAAATAGGAGCGATAATAGCAATTAATGAAGGAATAACCATTTCTCTCTGAGCTCCTTTGGTAGAGATTGCAACACATTTTGCGTATTCAGGTTTACCAGTGCCATCCATAATGCCGGGAATTTCTCTGAACTGTCTTCTTACTTCTTCAACCATAGATCCAGCGGCACGGCCAACAGCTTTCATTGCCATCGCAGAAAAAAGAAAGGCCATCATGGCTCCGAGGAAAATACCGCCGAGCAGCATAGGATTAAAGAGGGTAAGATCATATGCTTCTGTAAAGTCTTTAATGTTAGCAGTAGTAACCATCACAACTCTTTGTCCTTCCTGTGCCACAGGGATTATAGCTGCCTTTGCATTATAGAAAACAACATTTCCAACTTCCATAATACCATCAGTTTTATCGGCGATTTTGCTTATCCAGAGTTTTACCTCCTCGATATAAGCCGCCATAAGTGCCAGAGCAGTTAATGCTGCAGAACCAATTGCAAAACCTTTTCCTGTTGCAGCAGTTGTATTGCCAAGCATATCGAGTGCATCTGTTCTTTCCCTTACTTCTTTAGGAAGATGAGCCATTTCAGCATTTCCTCCTGCGTTGTCAGCAATCGGACCGAATGCATCGGTTGCCAGAGTAATTCCTAGTGTTGAAAGCATACCAACAGCAGCGAATCCTATTCCGTATACACCTTGTGCAAAATCATGAAAACCGCCTGCGAAACCATAGGCAGCAAGAATACCGGCAACGATTGTTACAACGGGAATCCAGGTTGAAAACATCCCTACAGCCAATCCATCAATAATGGTAGTTGCAGGTCCTGAAAGAGTCTGGCCGGCAATACCACGTGTTGGTTTGTATTCATCGGAAGTAAAATATTCTGTTCCCTGACCGATAATAACACCGGCAACCAAACCTGAAACAACTGCAGCAAAAACGCCCCAGGTAATCATACTGAAATATGCCATAACAGCAAGAACAATCAGAATTAAAACTGAGCTTCCGCCTGTTCCCAGCAAAAGAGCGTTCAACAGACTTTTCTGTGAAGCAGATTCTTTTGTACGAACCATAAAAATACCGATAATGGATAATATTATACCTACTGCGGCAACAATCATAGGTGCAATAATAGCAGAGGTTTGACTAGTGTCGGAGATAACCGGTAAAGCAGCACCCAGAGCAGCTGTTGCCAGAATTGATCCGGCATATGATTCATAAAGGTCAGCACCCATTCCGGCTACATCACCAACGTTATCACCCACGTTATCAGCAATGGTAGCTGGATTTCTGGGATCATCCTCAGGAATTCCTGCTTCAACTTTTCCTACCAGGTCAGCGCCTACGTCAGCTGCTTTTGTGAAAATACCGCCACCGACGCGTGCAAAAAGTGCCTGAGTTGACGCACCCATACCAAAGGTAAGCATGGTAGCTGTAATCTCAATCATTTTCTCATGTTCAGAAATTCCGGCATGAACAAAATTCAATCCAAACATATGAATACCGGTTTGCATATGTTCAGGAGTGTAAACAACTTCGGTGAGTAAAAGATACCATGCAGCAATATCAAGCACGGCAAATCCAACAACAACCAAACCCATAACTGCACCTGCCCTGAATGCAATAGTAAGACCTTTATTAAGTGATTTTGAAGCTCCATGCGCCGTTCTGGCAGAAGCGTTTGTTGCTGTCTTCATACCCAGGTAACCGCACAGCCCGGAGAAAAATCCACCGGTAAGAAAAGCTATCGGAACAAAAGGGTTCTGAACGCCTAAATAAGCAAGTCCAAGTAAGATAAGAACTAAAATAATAAATACTTTACCAACAACTTTGTACTGACTTGACAGGTAAGCCATTGCACCTTCTCTTACATAAAGGGCAATTTCTTTCATTCTGTCTGTTCCTTCAGAGTTCTTCATCATATCCTGATAAAAGAACCAGGCAAATACAAGTGCCGCAATCGAAGCGATGGGCACTAACCAAAATAAGGCATCTGAGCTCATAATATTTATCTGTTAATTAAGATTGAAATTATAATTTAAACTATTAAAAGCAAATCTATTCGGGGATATCCCGAGGGAAAAAGTGTCAGATATAAAGCAAGGGGCCTTCAAATCTTACGGTTTAATTTTTGAAGGGCTAAAGATATGGAAAAATGTTATTCAATATCAAAATCATAAAACCTAAAAGTAAATACTCATCCGGTGATTAACAACTAAATTATAAATAACAAATCCAAATAAAACAATAATATCGTGTTGATATATAGCAATTTAAATCAGGTAGCGCCATACAAAATTATTATAAGAATATCCAGAAATGATACGCCAGTTTAATCAAATATATTCTTATTCTAAATAAGGCAGGAGTTTTTTCCGATTCTTAGGGATAAAAATTACTACAATAAACTTTAAGAGAAAAAAAAGCTGCTGCATTAAAAGTCAAGTAATTTTAGTTTAACTTGCTTACAAAAATTTGGAATATTTTCTTCCCGTCGAATTTAACAATTATTGCGCAGCAAGTGTTTTAGTATAGTATTTCAATCATCCTGAATCTGATTTTTATGTTGAGAAAAAAGAGTTTTATTCACTTTTTAATAACATTAGCAGGAGCAATTCTCTTTCAGACAATTCTTTTTGGACAGAATCACCCCGGTCACGGCTACTTTCCGGTATATAATTTTTCCTCCAAATCATACAATGCACAGGAAATGAATGTGGCGATCACCCGGGATGCCCGCGGGCTGATGTATTTTGCCAATACTTCAGGTATTCTTGAATACGATGGCATTCACTGGAGACTCATTAAACTTGTAAATGAAAAAGTACCCCGTTCCCTTACTACTGATAATAAAGGAAGAGTATATGTGGGATCTGAAAATGAAATAGGATATCTGGCACCTGATTCAACCGGTAATCTGAAATACAATTCTCTGATGGCATATTTACCTGAAAATTCAGAAGATTTTCAGGTTGTCTGGAATGTTTATTCCATGGGGGATCTTATTATCTTTCAAACCGATAATTCCTTACTGATTTGGAATGGGAGCGGAATAAAAAAAGTTTCCTCCTACTCCAGGATTCATGAATCATTCCTTGCCGGAGACACCTTTTTTGCAAGAATTGAAGGCAAAGGACTTGTCCGATTTGACGGGGAATCGTTTGAAGTATTTCCCGAAGGTGAATTCTTTGCAAATAAACTGGTTTATGGAATTGTAGCTTTGGATTCCGGCAAATTTGTTGTTGCTACCGATAAAGAAGGACTCTTTATACTAAATACCGCTGGTGATAATTCAGAACCTGCGGGATTAAAAGCTTTCAGGACTCAGGCCGACAGTTACCTCCGGAAACACACCATATTTAATGCAATCCCTCTGGGAAAAAATCTCATTTCGATTGGCACCTGGGGTGGCGGATTGGTTATTGTAAATCTAAAAGGTGAAATCCATAGTATTATAGAAAAAGCATATGGCTTGCAAGACCAGATTATTCTTGATCAAAAACCCGATTCTGCCGGAAATATTTGGCTCGCACTTAGTAAAGGAATATCTAGAATTGAAGTTCTTTCACCGGTAAGTCTTTTCAACAATCAAAATGGTCTTCAGGGAACCGTTCAGTCAATTGCAAGTTTTAATGGTAGTATATATGCAGCAACTAATGTAGGGGTCTTTTATCTTGATACCAGAATCAGGGATCTGAATGGGGCCAAAAGCACAGAACCTTTTTTCAGACCCGTAGAGGGTTTATCAATTGAATGCTGGGATTTGCTCGATTTCAGGTACGAGGGTTATAATGTATTGCTATGTGTGGCTAATGACCAAATCTGGAAGATCAATAAAAACCATAAAACAGAGGTCCTGATGTCTGGAGCGGCATATGACATTTACCAGTCAAAACTTGACCCTGCAAGGGTTTTTGTCGGACTTGAGGATGGCCTTACATCCTGCTATTATGAGAAGGGTGTCTGGATAAAAGAAGAAAAAATAAAAGATATTGATGAAACTATATCCAGTATTTCTGAAGACCATCTTGGCAATCTTTGGATGGGAACACTCAGTCAGGGATTGATTAAAATGAATATCAAATCCTTTAACAATAAAAGAATTCATGATATTGAATTATTCAAATTTGATGCGAATAGCGGAATTCCTTCCGGACCTACATTGATTTCCCAGATATCAGGGCGACTAATAATAGGTACCAGTAAAGGCTTATATAAATATGTTCCCGTCCGAAACAGCTTTGAACCTGATTCTTCATTTGGGCTTATGTTTGCAGATGGAACACATTATATTCACAGAATCAGCGATCAGACATATGATAAAACATGGCTGGTAACTTTTGAACAATCCCGGAATAAATACCAGGCCGGATATCTCAGCTCAGTTGCAGGGATGGATTATCATTGGAATTCGCAGGCATTTTCGCGAATATCTGAAAGCGTTCAGCATTCTGTTTTCCAGTCTGTTGATAGTATTGTGTGGTTTGGCGGACCCGACGGCGTTTACCGCTATGATCCATTTGTAAGCAAGGATTACAAGGCAGTATATCACACTCTTATCAGAAGTGTTATACTCAGTAGTGGAGATACAATATTTGCCGGAGCCGCGTTTGATCCATCGGGATATGTTGCTTTAGAACAACCAAAAACCATTTTTCCTGTCCTGCCCTATTCTCAGAATTCTATCAGGTTCGAATTTTCAGCTCTTTCAGGAGAAAATGAATCCCTTCACACTCTGAGTTTTATTCTGGAAGGATACGATAAAAAATGGAGCGAATGGACCAACCAAAGCGTTAAAGAGTATACAAACCTTAATGAAGGCAGCTATATTTTAAAAGTAAAATCAAAAAATGTATATGGGAACGAAGGGACTCAGGCAAGTTTTTCATTTACAATTTTATCGCCCTGGTACAGAACTGTTCTGGCATATATCAGCTACCTGATTTTACTGGCATTGCTGATATTGGGAATTGTTAAAGTTTATACAAAGAATTTGCGAAGTATAATTCAGGAGCGAACAGCTGAAGTGGTCAGACAAAAGACAGAGATTGAAATAATTAATAAGGAAATAACAGATAGCATCCATTATGCAAGCCGCATCCAATCGGCAATTCTGCCTCCTGAAGAGTACCTGGACAGCATACTAAACGAGTATTTCATTCTATATATGCCCAGAGATATCGTAAGCGGAGATTTTTACTGGATGCACAGCGAAAATGGTCGTTTAATTACTGTTACTGCAGATTGCACCGGGCATGGGGTACCGGGAGCGTTCATGAGTATGCTGGGAGTGGCATTTTTAAATGAAATTATTATCAGACATGAGGATAAAAGCGCCGATCAGATACTCAATGAGCTTAGATCATACGTAATTAAATCGCTCAGACAAACAGGAAAAGAAGGAGATAATCAGGATGGTATGGATATATCACTATGCATCTACGATTTGAAAAACATGAAAGTACAATTTGCAGGTGCTAACAATTCTCTTATCCTTATCCGTGACGGAGAAATTATTTTATTCCCGGCAGACAAGATGCCCGTAGGTATACATCTCAGGAGTAAGGATTCCTTTACTTTGCATACAATTGATATGAAAAAAGATGATATTTTTTACACCTTATCGGATGGGTATGTTGATCAGTTCGGGGGATCGGAGGGCAAGAAGTTTATGATAAAACGCCTTAAGGAATTACTGCTGTCCATTCATAAGGAAGATATGAATAAGCAGGAAATACTTTTGCGGGAATCGATTGTCTCATGGATGGGTAATTATTCCCAAATTGATGATATCCTTGTAATGGGGATAAAAATCTGAATAAATTCCAACCAAAATTAACACACGCACATACAGAATCCTTTTCTGCAAGCAAAGCACGTTATTTCATGAATCAAAAATTCCCTCATGTCCTTTGTGGTTTTTAAGACACAAAAAACATGAGGGAAAAAACTTTGATCAGAAAGAGGGACCCGATCAGATTATCAGGGTCTGATTACCAGTTTCACGAAACTAACATTTGTATCGCTGCTGACCCTTAAAATATAAACCCCTTCGCTGATATCGCTTATTCCGATGGTGGTGCTGAAATCATCAGATTGTGCGGAATATTTGAAATTTCGCATTATCTGGCCTTTTGAATCAATAATTTCCACTGCAACCTTTTTTAGATTTTGCTGATTCAGGCTTAGCGTAAATTCGTTTCTGGCAGGGTTGGGATAAACTGCAATTGAGTTCAGAATATCATAATTTATTAATCCTAAAGTACTGCTTACGTTTGTACTCTGTCTGTTTGATCTGGAAGTATTATGCGTACTGGCTTTTAAAGAAGTACAACTTCCATTGGGATTTTCAACTTCGATCTCATAATACAAATCCTCATCAATCGTGGCTTTATCGTCAGTAAATGAAGTTAAATCTCCGGGAATAGTTGCCAATGTAATCCACCCTTCCGCCTTAGAGTAACGGAGGATCCTATATGAACTTGCTATAAAACCTTCGTATTTATCCCAAATCAGGTTAACTTTTCTGTTCAATCCTACATTTTGTGTAAGGTGAATGGTTTTATGCGCTTCACTAAGTTCTGATTCATTTCCGCAATTATCTACTGCTGATATTTTATACCTCCAGGATCGTAGCGATGGGTCTGCAATTTCATCAAGATATTCAGAGACATCAGCATAGGGTTTGCTGGCGATAAGCTGGAATATTCCTTTAGAGGAACTTTCCCTGTAAATATTAAAAGATACAACCTGAGGCTGGTTCAGTTTTTCCCATAATATCAGGTTTTTACCAGTAATACTGTCAACCGTAACCAAACATATTGGATTAACAGCAGGGTTTTCAATTCCTACAACAAAACTGCTAACACCTACACAACCTGCATTATCAGTTACCCTTACTTCATAAATACCTTCTGTAAGATTATTAATATCCTGGGAAGTTTGTCCACCGGGAAGCCATGAATAAGTGTATAAGGGAGTTCCGCCACTAATCTGTATATCTATTGAACCAATTGCCGCATTTGTACAATTGACACCTTTAAGATTATTCACAGCAATTTTTGGTCCCCCGGTGTTATTAATGAGAACCGGAGTAACTACCGAACAGTTGTTATTGTCAGTCAGGGTAAGAGTATATATACCGGCCGAAAGGTTTTGTGCAACCGGACCTGCCGCACCGTTAGACCACAGATAATTATATGGTTTGGCACCGCCTCCTGCCAGGGCAACAGCTTTACCATCGGTACCGCTGCAGCTTGCATCTTCAGTAACTGTTGAAATATTCAGGAAAACCGGTTGATCGATACCGAATGAAGCCGATGCCTGACAACCTGAATTGTCTGTTAGCAACACATCATAAATCCCGGCAGCCAGATTGGTAAGATCTTCAGTAATTGCTCCATTTGACCATTGTATGGAATAAGGCTGTGCTCCGCCAGTCAGATTAACATCCAATGCTCCTGATTTGTCACCATAGCATTTGTTATGGCTTACTGTTTTCAGTGTAATTTTCGGTCCGGATCCATCTGTACTTATGTTCACAGAACCCACGGAAGTACATCCTGAAGCATCAGTGACATTTACATAATGTGCACCGGAAGATAGTTTAAGAGCCGTTGCCTGAGTTTCACCATTTGACCAAACATAAGCATAAGGCTCAACTCCACCGGAAACACTTACAATTGCAGAACCATCCGTCTTACCACATGTTGATGGAGAAATCGAAGTGACAGTGGTAGTCATCCTGTCTCCAATCTCGAAATTACTTGTACTAAAACAGTTATTTTGGTTTGCAACGGTCACGGAGTAAAGTCCTTTTGAAAGATTAGTCAGATTATCATTCTTACTACCATTAGACCAATTATAAATAAACGGACCCGATCCCTGCAAAATATTTAAAGTTGCGGAACCATCATTATTCCCGCAATAGGTTCCTGTTGCAATAACTTCAACAACCGGTGAAGGTTCAACGGTAATTGATTCAGAAATATAATCGTTACATCCGGCAATCTGTGACACAATAAAATTCACTGTTTTTGTACCTGATGACGAATACATGTGCTTTATTATTCCAACCGGATTGGTAACAGAGGCGTCCGGGTTAAAATCATTGTCGAAATCAACACTAATATCCGAACCCAGAGATACATTGGCAATTGCATATGTAAATACTGTGCTGTCTCCAAAACAGGATGAGGATGCAGATATATCAAATATAGGTGTTGAGCAACTGTATTCGGTTGCGCCTATATCCGGTTTAACTGCATCACGAATATTTCCAAAGAAATCGTATAAAACATATGACAAAGGAGTTGCTGCCCTGTGCAATAAAGCCTGCCCGACCCTGAGATCATTAACTGAGGCAAACGCCGGATTTACAGAAAGGGAAGCTGCGTCCATACCATTAGCTGTTCTGAGAGCAGCAAGATTTGTTCTTGCCCCATTCCAATAAGCTAAATCACTGGTGGAAAAGTAATCGTTGAAGTCGGAAGCGTCAACAGAAGCAGGGGATGTTACATAATAGGCATACCCACCCGAGGCACAGGAAAATACGTTGTTTCGCACAAAAATATTATCACCACTTGTCAGATAAAAAGCATACTTGCTGGTAGGGGCATTTAGGGTCGAAGCAATATTCACAGAATTATATACAACATTCTGGTACTGGGAGGCACTAAATGAAATTCCGGTTGCATAAGAGCTACCAGCAATGCTTATGAAATTATTTGCAATTATTCCCTGATTAACCAAAGTACCATTACATGAACTAATTGTTATACCTACACTGTAATTTTCTGAGTATATCTGGTTATTGCTTATCTCAAGTTTATTATTACAGTTGTAAAGGTAGATTCCTTCATAACTATAAAATGTGCTTGTAAGATTGTTACTTTTGATAAGCGGACTATTCATGTCATCCAGACGAATGGCGGAAGATTTCTGGTTTTCAAAGAGATTCGTGCTGATTTCAATTCCATCCGATTGGAGAGAAGTGTTTCCACTCAATACCACACCATAACCACCACTGAGGAATTTGTTATTTTTGATTAGAATTGAATTCAAAACGTACCCGTCAGGCGAGGTTATGGCAGTGCTCGTAGAATTTATGTTAAGGCTAAGTACATTATTCAATATCTGCAAATGACTTACGTTCCCGTTTAAAACAAATAGATTACTTAAGCTTGGGTGTGTTCCTGCAATTGTCATCTGTTTGAAAGTCACATGGTCGGTTCCTATAAGCTTTATCAGATAATTTGCAGATGCTGAAGCTGAATTAAAGCTCAGGATGACAGCCGATGAATCTCCCGATTCAGACTGAAAAACAATTTTGTTACCCAAGCTTGAGCCTGTAATTTCGAATAAAACAAATTGCTCATTATAGGTACCGTTTCTTACATTAAAAACAACAGGTCCTGAAACACCACGCTCATTAAGAGCATCAGCTGCCAGAGTAAATGAAGCAAAAGAAGGAGAAGTACCTCCAATTGTATAGTTACCGGCCAGAGGATTAAGGGTTGGTGCAAATTCATCAGCCCCGATATCAGGGGTGGAAGCATTTCTTGATTCACCGTCAAAATCTTTTGATACGGATGCTATGTAAACTCCCTTATTATTAAGGAAATAACTGGAAGTATGCATATTGGAAGTAAATACCGGGTTTACCGAAACAGAATTGTTTTCGCGTCCGCTTAATGTTTTAAATGTGCTGATATTAATGCTGTTTGCGTTTAAATAGGCCAGGTAGTTACCAATCGTAAACAAATTATTGTAATCTGAACTGATAAATGGTGCTGCAGTATTAGAATAATAAGCATAACCTCCCCCGAGATTTGCAAAAATGTTATTCTGGACTTCCAGGTTTGAACCATTAACATTATTGTAAGATCTTCCTCCAGTCATTTCTGGGCTTGTTACCCTTACAGAATTGCTGAATACTCGCAGGTAACTTGAGTTTTCAGTGGATATTCCATTAGAATAATAGTTTCCTCCAACATCGATAAGGTTATTTGCTATCAGTCCTCTTTTTGTTGTATTCCCGATGCAGTAGCTCACAAAAATGCCCGAATTACCGGCCGGTGCTGTGATATAATTGCCCTGAATTAAAAAATCGTTATTACAATAGTTCAGAGAAATCCCACTGAAATAGGTATACAAAGTTGTATTTTCAATATGGTTTTTCTCAATTTTCGGAGCATCATGATATCTCAGGTAAATTGCATCATAATTCTGTCCTGTAAACTGGTTATTACTGATTTGCGTTCCACTACTTTGGCCTGCTGCCGGACTTTCCATCCAAATACCTGACCGTCCGCCCGCTAAAAGACTATTCTCAATCAGCAATTCTGCAAATGAGCCGTTTCCTGAATAAACAACAGAAGTATTAAATTCACTACCGGAGGAACCGCTTCCGTTTAAGATGCAGTTTTTTATATTAAGTCTTTCGATCCCTCCACCTAAAAAGAAAACCAGTGAATAGGAAGGATTTAGGGCTGAAATGGTCATCTTTCTGAATGTAATGTTATCTGTTCCGGTAAGTTGAATCACATGTCTGCTGTTTACATTTGCTGAAAACGAAAGTTCAACCTTGGTTGAATCCAGCGATTGTGATTGAAAAAGAACGGTATTCACAACCGAAGAACCATTTATGTCGAAAATTCTGATTTGCTCATTATAGATCCCATCTCTGATATTAAATACTATAGGACCGGAAATCCCTTTGGTATTCAAATCGTTAACAGCTGCAGAAAAGTTTGCATAATTCGGAGAGGCTCCGCCGATTGTATACGTCCCACCGGCAAGTGGTAATAAGGGAGAACTGAATTCATCTGCTCCAATATCGGGAGTTGAAACATTTCTAATCTGATTATCAATATCCGTAGTAACTTCAGGTAAGGGCGTTCCTGCATTATTAACAAAGGAACTTAAAGCATGCAGATCGGTGAGGGAAACAAAGACAGGATTAACAGATTTGGAATTGGCATCGAGAGGTGATGCTGCTGTTTTATAAGATAAAAAGGTTGCATGGTTCACACTATTCCAATAAACAGGATAATTTCCTGTAGAATAAAATGCATTATAGTCTGACGCGAAATTTACAGTGGTTCCCAGATTATAAAAGGCGTAACCATCTCCATAATTTGTAAAAAGATTATTTCGTATGTTAAGATTGTTTGAATTTCCGGCGTTGTAGAAAGCTCTGCCATCTGTAAGGCTTATAGAAGTTATTCTGACAGAATTGTGATATATGTTTAAGAATTCGGCTCCATATGTATAAATTCCCCATGCAGTGCTGGTTCCCCCGATATCTATAAAATTATTTGCAACCAATCCTCTTTTGGTATTGATGGATTTACAATCGTATAATTGAATTCCACCATCGGAGCCTATTGAGCTGATTTTGTTCCCGATAACTTTAAAATCGTTACTACAATCCTGAAGAACAATACCATAATAATTACCGGCAAGAGTATTTGCTATAAAATTGGTACTTACCTCCGGAGCTTCCTGATAACGAAGGTAAATTCCATTTGGATAAGATCCCTTTTGTGATAAAAAGGAATTACCAATGATTTTGGTTCCGGTTGATTTGTTAACATTGATTGAATTCAGGTAAACACCGTAACGGCCTGCGTTAAAAACATTTGCGGAGATGGTCAGATTGTTTACATTGGCTTCATATGAATATATCAGTGCATCACTTGTTGATCCCCCGGAATTACCATTAAGAATACACGAAATAATTGTATTACCAAAAGAACTTCCGTCATACCAGAATATCCTGGAATAGGTGGGATTTAAAGCTGTTAAACCTAATTTGCGGAAAGTAATATGATCGGCCCCTGTAAAACGTACAATATAATTGTTTGCAGATCCTGAATTAAATGATAGCTCTACTTTGGTTGAATCGTTACTTTCAGATTGGAATATAACCTGAGAAGAAGGACCTGCGCCTGCAACCGGTTGAAGTGTAAACTGCTCATTATATGTTCCATTGCGCACATTAAATGTTACATTTCCTGAAATACCATATGAATTCAGTGCAGCAGCGGCAAGCGAAAAACTTCCAAAACTTGGAGACGAGCCACCTATTGTATATGCTCCTGCCAGAGCTGCTCCCGATCCGGTAAACTCATCCGAACCAATGTCATATGAAGTGCGGGTCTGTCCGTCAATATCCTGAGTAATTCCAAGATTTATTCCTTTGTTATCTATCCGGAATGATCCTCCATGTAAATCAGTAGGTGATACAAATACCGGGTTAAAAGAAATTGAATTAATATCCTTGAGTACGGTTTGTGCTGATTTTAGTTGAGTAAGGTCTTCTCTTTTCCCATCCCAGAAAGCAAGAAACGGGCCGTTTGAATAATAGTTATTATAATTGGAATGTTCAAGTGCTGCCGTAGTTTTGATATTATATGCATAGTTCTCTCCGGAATTTGAGAATATATTGTTCCTGACATCAATATTGGAGCCGCCTGTAAGGTAGAAGGAGCCATAATCGTTGGTGGTAATTCCTGAAATGTTTACCGAATTATGCCAGATATTCTGATATGTTGTGTTACTTAAATATATTCCGGAAGCAGTTGATCCCCCGGTAATGGAAATAGAATTATTCACGATAAGTCCCCTTGAGAGTAAATTACCATCACTTAAGTACAGGTAAATTCCGTATTGTCCCCCGGGAAGGATAATTTTATTCTTTTGTATCTGAATGGCATTGTCGCAGTACTGCATGTAAATACCATAATCTCCGGGGTTCTTAAGTTGAATAGTATTTGAATTGACGAAGGGAGCATCCTGTGCCTCAAGGTAAATACCGTATGTTCGCTGGTCGATAAAAGTGTTAGCTGTAATTTTTGTTCCAGCAGAAAGGGTTGTTGAATTCACTCCTTCGATATAAATACCATAATTACTGCCGGATAAATGATTCTTCTGAATGTTTATGTTGGCTAAAGGAACCTGGTAACTGTAGATCAATGTATGTTCGGAATATCCACCGGATGTGTTAAAACCAATTATCCGGCAACTCTCAATAAGTACATTTGTTGCCGTACCCATTAGCTCAACTGTTCTTCCGTAGGTTGAACCTGTAGCCTGAATTGAGATTTTCTTAATGTTAATATAGTCGGAATTATTAAGTCTGAGAGTAAAGTTCGACGAAGCAGATGTTGAGTTAAACGAAAGCACCACCGATGCTGAGTCGCCTGAAACAG
>CAYOLQ010000006.1:62838-69939 GCA_964404825.1 uncultured Chitinophaga sp. | reverse complement strand
ATTTTTTCCATTTTATTGAACAACCAATTGCCTTTGTAGAATTTACAACCGGATCTTTCCCTGATAAAAGCAAATTAACCCCTTCAGCAACATATTTTTTATCAGCTTTTGATGGATCATCCACGTTATTATCAATTGCACCAATATACTTTACAAGCATCTTCCCTCCTTCTTTCGAAACAATGTAAACATGTGGTGTATTTGTTGCTCCGAAACGACTGGCCACTTCCTGTGATTCATCGTACAAATATGGAAATGTAAATCCTTCGGCTTTGGCCTTTTTCTGCATCTCTTCAAAAGAATCGTCAGGCTTTACTTTCACATCATTACTGCTGATAGCTATAACGGGATATCCCTTTGTACTGAAATCCTTGTTTAACTGCTCAATTCGCTTCTCATATTTAATGGCATAAGGACAAGTATTGCATGTAAATACCAGTATAAAACCCTTTGCTGAAGGATACTGAGACAGGGAAACATTTTTGTTATCGACATTTTTAAGATTGAAATCGCTTATTGCATCCCCAACCTTATATTGAGCGTCTAATCCCTTAGAAATAAAGAAACTCAAAATGAAAATACTGATAATGGTTTTCACTTTCATAGTTGTTATTTTTAGTTTAGTAAAAATGAATTGATTTTTCCTTCTAATTCGGACTTATCAAGAGGTTTTGATATAAAATAATTCAATCCCCTGAAATTATTAAAGAAGAGAGTTGCAGGAATATTCCCCTGCCATCCGGGATTAACAATATCGATCCATGAATTGTAATCGATATCGGTCATAAGTAATGTGGTAAAAGTGTACTTGTTTTTTTTAAGGAAAGGGAGCAGTACTCTATCTGCATCTGAAGGAAAATCCAGACTAATAAACAGAAATTCTACCTTGCTGCTGTCCGAAAGGCTTACCATTTCCTGAAATCCGGGAAGCTCTGTGACGCATGGCCCGCACCAGCTTGCCCAGAAATTTATCACATGCAGTTTGTCAGATGGATCGGCAAGTATCGTGGCTAGTTCAGACTTTCCAATATGTCGGACTTCTTGTGAGTAAACATTATTCACAAAAAAAATGGCAACGACTACACTTAACAGATTGATCTTCATTAAGCTTGTGTTTGTGGAAAACTAACACAAGGCTTTTGAATTTGTTTGGGCGGGATGTTAATTTAACTTCCCGTTAACAATGAGAAAAAATTATAATTCCTGTATTTTTATATTTCTGAACTGTAAAAGGCTCGGCGGGCTGGTCCATTCGCCGTTGGTTTTGCTACCATGATGCTGCAAACCAATCGCTCCTTTAGCTGGGAGTCCCGGCAATTCAGCATTCTCAATAACTTTTTCCCCGTTAAGTTCAACAGACAGCTTACTTCCGATAACCGTAATTTTAAAAGTATTCCACTCCCCGATATTTTTGTCAGCAAGTAATTTAGGCGTAACCGCCCTTCTCACTTCTGCAGGCATAGAGGGATCCATGCGATATCCGTATACCTCACCCGAACCGGTTGGCCAGCACCATATATTCACCTGCGATTTATCCTGACCTCTGAGAAGTATTCCTGAATCGGAATCAGGTACAACAATGGTAATTTCTTTTCCGTTTTCGTCGAGCTTATGCAAACCACTTGGAAGGATAATGGGTACTCTTGGGTTTTTATAAGGTGTGGCTTTAATTCTCCAGTCAACATAAAGAATAAAATCACCAAATTGTTTTTCTGTCCATAGATTTTTTCCCTTCAGAGCTTCACTCTCTGCATCATAATCAATCACTCCGTCCAATATTTTCCAATGTCCGTTATCTCCTTCAGGAATTACCCAGTTGGTAAAGTCTTTACCGTTAAAAAGTAAAATGTTCTTCTCCGCTGTCTGGCAGGAAACAGAACAAATCCCTGCAAAGAGAAAAAAAACGGGTAAATACAATGCTTTTTTCATAATAGAGAATATTAGGAATTATATGAAAGAGTGTGATCGAAAATTTTATCTGCCCGGAAATCGGATAACCTTCCGGAATGTAGCTCCCCGCTGAAATGCAGCAGTGTATCAACAACTGAAACTCTTAATTATTCGTCTCAGGCAACAGAGTTTTTAGATTATTTATCATAATACCACACCATTGTCTGCAGGATCTGCTCTACTTGCAATTTTCAAAGCACCAGCATTTGAAATTTGAGTTTCACAAATAAACATATCTGCTGACTAAAAAAAAGTCAGCCTATCGGATTATAAAAGTATCAGAATAAAAAATCAGAAAATAGGTTTGAAAGATTCCCTATTTCTTTTTTGCTACAGGTTTTTTCGCTGCAGGTTTTTTTGCTACTTCCTTTTTGGCTACCGGTTTTTTTGCTACAACTTTTTTGCCGCCGGTTTTTAATAGTTTTTCAGCCAGATGCCAGTCGCTTTCGGCAGAGCCATGCTCTCCACGGGCAACTCTTGCGTAATAGATTTCTTCAGCTTTCTTGCGTATTGCTTCAGTATCAACTGACTTTTTTGCAGTTGCAGTTTTTTTAGCGGGAGCTACTTTCGCACCAGTAACAGATTTTTTTGCTTTTACCGGAACTTCAGTTTTTACAGTTTTTTTTGCCATAACCATATTGGTTTAGATTCAATTAAAATCATAATAAAAATACTGTATTTTAAAACATTATACAACGATAGGCTCTTCAATTTTTTTAACATCAGGAAAAATAACACATAATAGTGGTTTTTCATGGTTCACAATCCCTTATCTTTATATGCTAATTACAACCCGGAAAACCTATGCTAACTGTCATTTCACACCCGCTGATCACTCATAAATTAACCCAGATGCGCCGGATAGAAACAGGCACAAAAGATTTCCGCGAAACTCTGGATGAAATTGCAGGTCTTATGGCCTATGAAATTACGCGTGATCTCCCGCTTAAGGAAGTTACAATTGAAACACCAATATGCTACACCTCAACCTTTGAGTTAGCATCGGATATTGTACTTGTACCGGTACTTCGTGCGGGACTTGGTATGGTTGACGGAATTACAAATTTAATTCCAACTGCCAAAGTCGGACATATTGGATTATACCGGGATCATGAAACACTTAAGCCAATGAGCTATTATGCTAAATTTCCGTCAAATATGCCGCGTGCAGTGGTGATGATACTCGATCCCATGCTTGCAACAGGCGGCAGCGCCAGCGCTGCAATAAGTCAGGTTAAAAACGCCGGCGCAAAATCCATTAAACTTGTATGCGTTGTTGGCGCTCCTGAAGGAGTAAAAAGAATTGAACAGGATCACCCCGATGTAAGTATTTATATCTCAGCTCTCGATGAGAAACTTAATGAATCGGGCTATATCGTTCCCGGCCTCGGGGATGCGGGTGACAGACTTTTCGGCACTAAATAAGGATCAGCAAGATAAACTCTGAAAAAATTATCTAATTCATTTACTATTCCATAATGAAAACTTCAACATCTTCCTGGACAAATTCAGAAATTGAACAACTTAAAAAAATTAATACCCCTTTCAAAATACAGGAATTCCTCGACACATGCGAATATAATTCAACCGAAGAAACACGGTCTACCCGTTACATTCTGGAACACAAAAGAGCCCATTGTCTTGAAGGCGCCCTTTTTGCAGCTGCATGCCTTGAATTTCAGGGCCATAAACCTCTTGTCCTTGATCTTCAGGCGCATGATGATGACGACCATGTTATTGCAGTATTTCGTAGCAGAGGATTCTGGGGAGCTATTGCCAAGTCGAATTTTACAACTCTTCGCTTCCGGGAACCTGTTTACAGAAACCTCAGAGAACTTGCAATGTCTTATTTCGATTTCTATTTTAACACTTCAGGTGATAAATCACTGCGTGCTTATTCACTACCCCATAATTTATCCCGCTTTAATATGCTGGAATGGAGAACCAGTGAAAATGACCTGGAAGATATCGGTTACTACCTCGATAAGGTAAAACACTTCCCCCTAATCGACAAAACACAGATAAAATCGTTGGAACGGGCTACTCCCCTCTTACTTGAATCCTCAATGATTGGCTCAAATCCGGCAGGACTTTTTGCTCCGGGATCAAAAAAGAAAACCAAAAACCAGGCATTTCCCACCTGAAGTTCTTACAGCTACAATTAATGGAAATAACTGTGTAATTATTTTTACTCCCTTAAAACTTACTTTCAGGTAAAAAATCAAATATTTTTTCGATGATTTCGAGCCCTGCCCTATTACTTGAGTCTTTATACAACAGGTTCTCTTTCAGGTCGTACAGTTCAATACTTACTTCAGAATCGATGCTTTCTTTTATTCTGCGCGACATATCACCCGAAACCGGTGCAATAAGTTCGCCGAATGTGTTTTTTACAGCCTTGATTCTGAGAATAAATCTCCGGTTTTTCAATCGGATAGTAATTGATTCCGGGCTGTGACTTATTTCAAGAATTTTTGATTTATTATATGTGGAGAAAAGGTAAAACTCACCTTTAAAATAAAGGAAAGAAATAAAGCCTATAAAAAATTTCCCAAGCCAGGGAATTTTCGCTACCGAAAACTGAAAAGAAGTATTCTGATTTGTGAAACTATTTCCCTGAATCCATATCCAGGCTTCAGGAAATGATGTTCCCCAGTCTTTTTCTATATATCCCTTTCCCTTACTGAAGTCTAACGTTTTATGATTAATAACCAATTCGCCACTAATTTCATGGTTTACAGAAACAATTCCGTGCTTGCATTCCATAAACGGGATAAACGAATACCATCCCATGATTCCGGGAGAGAACAGACTTTTCGGATATCTGATATTTTTGGAATAATCCAGGTGTCCCGACACTTCAATATTTTCATTTTGAATAGACAGATCAACGCTGTTTTCGGTGAATACAGAATCTCCGACTCTGATAAACAACTTATTTTTGTCCCATGAAAACTGATCCGGTGAATATGTTATGTATTCCGTTTTACCCGAGATCCCGTTAATAACCTGTATAAATGCGTGTGGATTTTTGCCGTTCAGTGAAACACCCGGAATAAAGGAATAAACATGATTCTGATCTTTTGATACATGCTTAAAATACCAGCCTTCAAAGTAGTTTTTCCTATTCAGACTACCCTGAAACAGTTCCGGATTGTATAGTTTCAACTTCATATTTAAAGGTAATTCATATTTATTAAACATCAGGAAAACCTTTTCAATGCATTCAACCCGCGAAATAATTTTCCATTTATATTATCAGTAAGATACACCAAAAAAATCATGGCTGTGAAATTCTATAAACAGTATCCCGTACATACCCCGCCCACTCGTTTTGTGATTTTTCCCTGGTAAAGGTCTGCCATGGTATTGGCTTTCCTATAGAAAATTTTATTGAAGAATTTCTCTGCTTCATCATTTCACGGGGAAGGAGAATGGTTTCGATGTACATTTTTATTCCCAAACACTTTCGCAGGTTTGCAATAAAATAGAAAAGGTTGGAGTTTCTTGCGGTAATATATACCGGTATTACGTCCCTTTTATACTGAACAGATTTAGTGATAAACGTTTTCTGCCAGTCAGGGTCCGAAATAACTCCGCTTTTTCTTCTGGATACCTCCCCGGCCGGAAAAATCATAACCTGTGAATCGGATTCAAATAGCTGGTTAAGTTTTGCTGCTGTTTCTTTTGTGTTTGCGCCGAATACATTGACGCCAAGGATAACAGGATGCAAATGTGGTATATAGTTAAACAGCTCATTAGAAGGAGAAATTACATCGGGAAAGAATCGGTATATTGTGCTTAAAAATGACAAGGCATCAATTCCTCCCTGCGGGTGGTTGGCCACGAAAACAAATTTTCCGGTTTTGGGTACATTTTCGCTTCCCTCAACAACTACATTCACATTCCATCCTTCCAGGATACCATTAACAAAAGGCACTCCCGTTAAATGCCTGCTTCTGTGAATTGAAGCATTCATTTCATCCTGGTAAATGAGCTTTTCTATAACCCTGATTACAAACCCAGGAAGAGACCTCACCATGCCGGATTTACTGCTTCTGAAAGCTTCTTCAATGTTTATTGTTTTAATAACTTCTTCCATTATGCGATGTTAGTTACAATTAACACAAATATATAAGGAAAACTATATTTTATTGATTGTATGCCATGAATAATGGCATCTAATTTGTAGTTTTGTTTTTTTAAAACTAAAATTATGAGAAAATTAATACTTCTTTTAGTTATTTTTTTATCAGCGATTACAGGCAGCTATGCAGCTGATATTCGCTTTCAGGCAAAAAGACCTTCATTTATTGATGTACCTGATCATATACGTTCTGTTGCAATTATTGACCGTTCTGTCCAGTCAAAGGATTCACGCAATATTATTGAAGAAGGGCTTACCGGTGAGCTTTTTGGTGAAGATAAAATTGCTTCCCAGTATGCTATTGATGGTTTAATTGAAATGCTTCTTTATTCAGAGCGTTTTGAAGTTGTAAGAACAGAAAAAATTCTTCAGAAAGAAGGCAAATCCAATGAATTTCCTGCAGTTTTAACCTGGACTGAGATTTCTGCTCTGTGCGATGAATTCAAGGTAGATGCAATTATAAGTCTTGAATTATTCGACAGCGATTACATTATTCCGACAAGCATGGTATTTGTGTCTGTAGGTTTCAGGTTCTACGACCCTGCACAACAGGAAATTTTTGACCAGAATCAGTTCAGACATGAGATGGTTTGGGGAGGGCAGGTGAATTCGGTTGCCGGAGCTATTAACAGGGCTGTTGAAAAAACCAAGGCAATCAGGAGAGTGAGTTACGATGCCGGATATATGTACGGACAAAGGATTGCTCCGTCGTGGTTCACAATTGTAAGAGAATATTACAGAAAAGGCAAACGCAATCAGGATCTTAGAGCAGGAGCAAGAATGATGGAAGCCAATGACTGGACTTCAGCTATTGAACTGCTCACCTCGGCTATGGAATCGAATAAACGAAAAGTTAAAGGCAGAGCAGCACACAATCTGGCAGTAATTTATGAAATTAAGGGGGATCTGCCCGAAGCCAAAAAATGGGCAACTGCTGCGTGGGGAAAATATAATAACAAAGGATCCCGGAATTATTCCTATATTATTGGTGAAAGAATTAATGA
>CAYOLQ010000006.1:17664-62738 GCA_964404825.1 uncultured Chitinophaga sp. | reverse complement strand
AAAAATGAGCAATTTAAAATTAGACATTTCGAAAGTATATGGATTTGTTACCGAATCATCTGTTAATTCTTCGGAGCCAAAAGTTAAGGAGCAACTAAAAAAATTATACCAAAAATCCGGTGAAGGCAATGATTTTCTGGGATGGCTCGACCTTCCATCAACTTTACCGGCCGCACTTATATCCGATATAGAAAAAACTGCTGAAACCTTAAGAAAGAATATTGACATTCTTGTGGTTGTTGGTATTGGTGGTTCGTATCTGGGTGCCAAAGCAATAATTGATGCTCTGAGCAATAATTTTGTGTGGATGGATCAACAAAAAGGAAACCCTCAGATAATCTTTGCCGGTCAGAATATCGGTGAGGATTACATTACAGAACTTCTTGAAATCCTTGATAAAAAGAAATACGGAATCGCCGTTATATCAAAAAGCGGAACAACCACAGAGCCTGCCCTGGCTTTCCGTATTCTGAAAACTCATCTCGAGAAAAAAGAAGGAAAAGAAACAGCAAAAAACAGAATCATTGCAATAACTGATGAGGCTAAAGGTGCTCTCCGAAAAATGGCTGATAAAGAAGGGTACAAATCCTTTATTATTTCAGATGACATTGGCGGTCGATTTTCGGTACTTACACCTGTAGGGCTTATCCCAATTGCAGTTGCCGGTTTCAATATCCGTGAGTTCATATCCGGTGCGATTGCAATGGAAAAATCCACCTCACCTGAAATCCCTTTCAGTAAAAACCCTGCAGCCATCTATGCGGCAACAAGGGATGCCCTGTACCGTAAAGGGAAAAAAGTGGAAATTCTGGCTAATTTCAATAATAAACTTCTTTATTTTTCAGAATGGTGGAAACAGTTGTACGGGGAAAGTGAAGGCAAAGACGGTAAAGGTATTTTCCCGGCAAGTGTAAATTTCACAGCCGATCTGCATTCTATGGGACAATACATTCAGGATGGAGAACGTCATATCTTCGAAACCGTTATTTCTGTTGAAAATCCTGATACGAAACTCATAATCCCCTCAGACAAAGACGATTTCGACCAGCTCAATTATATAGCCGGAAAAAGAATTGACGAGGTTAATAAAATGGCTGAGCTTGGGACCATGCTTGCCCATGTAGACGGCGGAGTTCCAAATATCCGTATTACGATCGATAAAATCTCTGAATACAACCTTGGTCAGTTGGTATATTTCTTTGAAATAGCATGCGGTATAAGCGGGTACCTTCTCGGAGTAAATCCATTTAATCAGCCCGGGGTGGAAGCATATAAGAAAAATATGTTTGCATTACTTGAGAAACCCGGGTTTGAAGAGGAAACAAAGAAAATTAAGGTCAGAGTAAAAGGGTAACAAGGTATTATGAACCGATGCGTTCATCACTTGTCGGTAGCTATACGAAATAATCTTCCCCCGAGATACTGCCCCAGAAAAAATGCAATCAGAGTAAATGGTAATACTATGAATTGAAAGGGAATATGAAAAATAAACCTTGCTGAAATCAGTAAGATTACCGGTATATGAATTGCCAAAATCCAGGAAATACTGAATTTTTTAACACGGTGCCTCCAATAACCAAATGGAACATTGAGAATAATAATAAAGACCGTAAACCAATAAACTCTCATAGCCGGGGATAATTAAGTAACCGGGATGTTTTAGTGAACAGGGAAAAATATTATTCTCAAATGTATATGTAAATTAATACTTTTCTGTGTTCAATAAGAAATGAGTTCTATTAAGAGCTTATTTAGAAATCCTTTCTGAAACACAATGGATATGGGTAATTCCAGATTATTTATGTGTAAAAGTATTCGTTACAGCTATAAATTTGTTTAACCTTTAGGCCAAAAAAGTAAACCAAAAACAGTTTCCATTGTTTAACAGCAAATGAACGATTGGATAGTGATAGTCTGATGTCGCCGTGAAGTTGAATACAGTTGTTGAATGACGATGTTTTACTGCTTGAGTTTAGAGGATGATATCGTTCATTTGTTCTTAATTCAAATAAAAGAGAGTTGTCTTGCTGTGACAACTCTCTTTTTCTATTTCTCGTCACCCAGTAACATCGCCCGTCACCCCTTCACCCCGTTACCTCGTTACCTCGTTACCTTTTCAATCCCGCCTTCCCTACAAAATCATCAAGTATATCCGTCAAATCCGGCTTTCCAATTTCCTGCAGATCATAATAAACCCTGGTATTCGGCTTTTTAATCTTTATAATTCTGTTAAGATCAATCGGTGTGGCAATAATAACAGAATCACAATCCGTATTATTAATTGTTGTTTCAAGATCTTTTAATTGCTCTTTACCGTAACCCATTGCAGGTAATAAAGACCCGATATTCGGATAAATACGGAAAGTTTCAGATAATTTCCCAACAGTAAAAGGTCTGGGATCAACCATTTCAGAGGCTCCGAATTTACGGGCTGCAACAATGCCTGCCCCAAGTTTCATTTCACCATGAGTAAGGGTTGGTCCGTCTTCAACAACAAGCACTCTCTTTCCTCTTATAAGGGAGGGATCATCTACTGAAATTGGAGATGCTCCATCGATTACAATTGCTTTCGGATTTACCTTTTCAATACTTTCCCTGACTATTTGAATTGAAGCAGGATCAGCACTGTCAATTTTATTTATAACAACCACGTCTGCAATACGAAGAGTTACTTCCCCGGGATAATAAGACAATTCATTTCCCGGACGATGCGGGTCAGTAACCGTTACTGTAAGATCGGACTTATAAAACGGGAAGTCGTTATTTCCCCCATCCCAGAGAATAACATCACAACCTGAAGGATCATTTTCTGCGGCTCTCAGAATTGCTTCATAATCAACTCCGGCGTATATTACATTTCCTCTCACCACATGAGGTTCATATTCCTCCATTTCTTCAACGGTGCATTTGTGCTTTTCAAGGTCAGAAAGAACCGCGAAACGCTGCACTTTCTGCGCATTCAGATCGCCGTAGGGCATGGGATGACGGATGGCTACTACTTTCAGACCTTTTTCCATCAGGATTTCGATAATCCTCCTTGAGGTCTGACTTTTCCCGCATCCTGTTCTCACTGCTCCGACAGCAATTACCGGTTTTGTGCTCTTTATCTGAGTATCCCTTGTACCTAACAAAACAAAATTTGCTCCGGCAGCATTAACAATTGCGCTGACTCCCATAACACGGTTATATGGGACATCGCTATATGAAAAAACACAATCGTCAACCTTAAGATCATGAATCAGTTTAGGGAGATCAGATTCTGCAAAAATTGGAATACCCTTCGGATAAAGTCTGCCTCCAAGTTCTGCCGGATATTTTCTACCGTCAATATCCGGAATCTGAGCAGCTGTAAAAGCAACAACATTATATTGATCATTATCTCTGAAATACGTATTGAAATTGTGAAAATCGCGTCCTGCAGCGCCAATAATAATTACATTTTTTGGAGTCATATAGTTTTCGTTATTAATTTTTGAAAAGCAAAGTTATCTTTTTGAGATAAATACAAGCTATTAAATAACATACATTGATTATTTTCAGAATAAATACAATTAGCTTATAGTATTGATTTATTGACGTTTAAAGAGTATGGGAACAAGTAAATGATTATATGTTTAATAATATCAAAAAATCAGATCCTGCTTTTAGCCAAATAGTTAGGAAAAATGGTGCGATTATTGTAATTTACAGAGCTAGTGTACGTTATATAATCTTTCAAACAGTTCTGATGAATTTTCTTGCCCATCTCTATCTTTCCGGTAACCATGAAGAAATTATGGTGGGTAATTTTATTGGTGATTATGTAAAGGGAAAGGAATACCTGTACTATCCTGAAAAAATCAGAAAAGGCATTATGCTGCACCGTTATATCGACAGCTATACCGATAGTCACCCTGTTACAAAACTAAGCCGGGCGCATGTTTCAGAAAAATATGGAAAGTACTCAGGAATTGTGACGGATATATTCTACGACTATTTTTTATCGAGCAGTTGGGATGTTTATAGTCCGGTAGAGCTTAATACATATGTTGATTATGTCTTCGCAACACTTAAGAAGCATTATTATGATTATCCTCAGGGGATAAAAAACTGGTTTCCCAACTTTATCAGGAACAACTGGCTGTTAAAATATTCCAGTATTGATGGTATTGAAGAAGTATTGCACCGTATGTCAAGCCGCACCTCTCTTCCTGATTATTCAACTTTCGCAGTTGGCATACTGAGAGAAAGAGAAGTGGAAATGCGTAATGAGTTTCTCATGTTCTTCGACGATATCCGCATTTTTGTGGAAAATGAACATGGAATAATTACAGGCCTTCCCAGGGTGACTGAATAATAGACTTTTAAAGATAAGTAATCATTGTTGTCTGGTAAATCTTATGAGATTCCTCTCTGCCTTAGGCGGATCGGAATGACAGGTTAACTCGGGTTATTATCATTCCAGTCTACCGGCATCCAGTCTCAGAAAAATAAACAGAAGTATTGTAAATGCCCACAACGACGAACCTCCGTAACTGAAAAAAGGCAGAGGTATACCTACCACAGGAAAAAATCCTATCGTCATTGCAATGTTAATGAAGAAATGAATAAATATTACGCTTATAACCCCATAGCCATAAACCCTGGCAAAAGTTTCTTTCTGCCTCTCGGCCAGCTGTATTAGTCTGAAAAATAGCGCAAGGAATAAGCCGGTTATAAAGAATGCTCCCAAAAATCCCCATTCCTCTCCGACCGTACAAAAAATGAAGTCTGTGCTTTGTTCAGGTACAAAATCGAGTTTCGTTTGTGTGCCCTGTAAAAACCCTTTTCCCGAGAATCCACCTGATCCGATGGCAATTAAAGATTGATTCACATTGTAGCCTGCTCCAAGAGGGTCGCTCTGAATACCCAGCATGATGTTCACGCGCCTTTGCTGATAATCGCTTAGAAAATTTTCAAAAGCAAAATCTACCGCCACAGTATAAACCACAACTACTGCAATCGCAAGAAGCAATTTAACAGCATTGCGAATCCTGTAAAAATATACTAAAGCCAGATAAGTCGCCACAGATAAGCCAAAGGCAATCAGAGCAGATGCATAATATGCATTTTCCTTACCCATGGCATAAGCTATTCCATAAATAAGTATAAAATAGCCAGTATAAATAAGGAGAGTTGTGATAAAAGTTTTGATATTTCTGAAAAGTAACCAGCAGGCGAGGAAAGCAACAAATAAAATTATAAACAGAAGAATCAATTCATTAATTAAAAGTACAAGAATGAATAACAGTGCAAATGTAAACATGGTTATCAGTATCATCCCCGAAAATCCCTCGCGGTAAAGAGGTAAAACAAAAGCAAAGAATACCAGAGCGGATCCGGTATCCGGTTGAAGTAAAATTAGCAGGGATGGTAGAAAAATGATAATGGCTACTTTAAGAAATGTCCTGGCCTTATGAATATTAATATTAAATGTGCTTAAATATTTGGCCAGTGCCAGAGCAACAGCTGGTTTTGCAAATTCGGAGGGCTGTATCTGGAATCCTCCCATTACAAACCAGCTTTTTGAACCGTTAATTTCTTTTCCAATTATAAGCACTGCCAATAGAGTAAAAATTGCAATTCCATATATAAAATAACCGAAAAACTCATAAAACCTGTGATCAATCACTAAAATTGCAATTGCAATAAAAATTGCTGCAAGAATCCAAAGAAATTGCTTTCCGTATTTCTGGTCAAAATCAAGAATACTAGGATGGCTATCGCTGTAAACGGCCGAGAAAATATTCAGCCATCCCAGAAAAACCATCAACAAAAATAGCATAACGGTAATCCAGTCGAGATTTGCTATGAGATTTCCTCTTTTCACTAGTCTTTTTTTATTAATCCATTATAAATATACTCTTCCAGATATTGCCGTTTTACTTCGCCAGTAAGGTACTCATCAATCATCAGACTTGCCACCGGAGCTGCCCATGTGCCTCCAAATCCTCCGTTTTCAATATAAACAGCAATTGCAATCTTCGGGTTTTCGCGGGGAGCGAAGGCAATAAAAATTGAATGGTCCTCACCGTGAGGATTTTCAGCCGTTCCGGTCTTGCCACAAACAATAATCCCTTCAATTCTGGCTCTGCCTGCTGTACTTCCTGCTCCCCCGTTAACAGCCAGTTCCATCCCATCAATAGCTACAGTAAAATAGGACGTGTCGATCTGAGTGAAATGCTTTTCCTTAAACACATTCGAGATGGTATCCACTCCTTTGACAGATTTCAATACATGGGGTACAAAATAATACCCTTTATTTGCAATTGTTGCTGTAATGTTGGCCATCTGAAGAGGAGTAACACCCAATTCTCCCTGACCGATAGCCATGGAACGAATTGTAAGAAAATTCCAATGACCTTCTCCATAATACCTGTTGAAATATTCGTCTTTTGGTATAAAACCCTTAAGCTCACCCGATAAATCGGAGTTCATTACATTTCCGAGTCCAAATGACAAAAGATGCTTCCTCCAGTTATTAAATGCATCCTGTGTTGAACCAAAATCAGGATCTTCCATGATCTTTTTAAACACATTTACAAAATAAGCATTGCAGGAATGCTGAATTCCTTCTCTCAGGTCAAGGGGGGATCGGTGGATATGACAACCCAAAAACTGGCCTCTGAACGAATACCCTCCCTGACAACCGAATTGTGAAGCAGGAGTGATAACCTTTTCCTGTAAACCAATCAGGGCATTTATAATTTTAAAGGTGGATCCCGGGGGATAAGAAGCAGCAAGCGCTCTGTTAAACAATGGCATCAGGGTATCGCCGGAAAGCATATTAAAATTCCTGCTCAGACCTCTCCCTACAAGTAAATCAGGCTGATACGAAGGCGTGCTTACCAGACAAAGCACCTCACCGGTCTCAGGCTCTACAGCAACAATGCTTCCCGTAAAGTTTTTCATGAGTTTTTCGCCATACTCCTGTAAATCAGCATCAATTGTGAGGGTGATGTCTGCACCTATCCTTGCAGGCTCATCGTATCTTCCTTCCTGATAACTGCCCGTTATCCGGCTATGGACATCGACAAGGTAATTTTTCTTTCCCTTCTGTCCTCTCAGAATTTCTTCATAATACTTCTCAATCCCGCTGATACCAATGTAATCGCCCATCTGGTAATAGGGATTCTTTAAAATTATCCCTTTATCTACTTCTCCAACATACCCCATAAGGTGGGCGGCAATATTACGGGGATATTTCCTGAGCGTTCTTGTCTGAACAAAAAATCCAGGGAATTTATACAACTGTTCCTGAAGAACGGAAGCTATTTCTCCTGGCAATTGCTTCATGAATACGGTGGGTGCGAAACTGGAGTATTGTTTTGCTTTAATAATACCTGTTCTGACCTCATCAACCTGAATTCCCAGGATTTCACATAGCGATACTGTGTCGAATGCTGATAATTGCCCGGGAGTAAGCATAACATCGTATGCAGCCTGATTGGAAACCAGCATCACCCCATTCCGGTCATACATCAATCCTCTGGCCGGATACTGAATAACTTCCCTCTTCGAATTGTTTTCAGCTGAAAGCTTATAGCTCGGGTTGATAACCTGCAGGTAGAACAAACGGACTACTAAAATAAATCCTGTAAGAAGAATTATCCCTCCTATAATGAATTTTCTTTGGGAATATTGGGTAATCATTTCCGGTAAATGAAAAACTGACTCAGCACTATAATAAGGCTGGTAAGAATTGTGTTACTGATAATCCTGCCGAGAGTAAAAAACAGATCGGAGAAATGAAAAGTTTCAATAAAGAACAGAAAAAGGTGATGTGACAAAACCAGGATAAGGGCATACTTTGTAAACCATTCGATTCCATAATAGTGAATTCGCGGGAATGATCCGGATTCATATCCTTCCCGTGGAGAGAAATTTTTAAGGACAAAAGGTCTTGCGAATGCCATAAACACCGTTGCGGCAGCGTGCATACCGGGAGTTCCGTTAAAAAGATCTATGCTGAGACCCAAAAAGAAAGCAAGAATAATCAGCATCCATCTTGGAGTTTGAAATGGCATAAGAATGATGAAAATCACATAGAAATACGGATTCAGATAACCACCCAGTTGAATGTTATCCAGTAGTAATACCTGTAAAAGTATTAAAACAAAGAAACTGAGAATATTTCTTACATAAATTCTAATCATTCCTTGTACTGTTTTCTAGCGTTTCCAGCTCCGTCTTAAAAGAAAAACGGATCAGGTTTACATGATAAAGTTTTCTGTAATCGGTTGATAATTTCAGGGCTATCTCATGGAAGTTCCCCCCTGTTTCATTTACACTCTCCACTGTACCAACCATAATCCCTTCAGGAAAAACTGCAGAGAAGCCACTGGTAACCACAGTGTCTCCGGGCTGTACATCAACATGAACCGGAATCTCACGAAAACTTACATATTCAGGTGATCTTCCTTCCCACTCAACAATTCCAAAGAACATATTCCTTTTTAACCTTGCGCTTAATCTGAAGTTACGGTTCAGGATAGGAATAATTGTTGAATAATTATCGGAGGCAGCGACCACAATACCAACAACACCGGTTTCAGAAATGGCAGCCATATCGGGGTAAACGCCCTGCATTTTACCCTTGTTAACCGTTAGGTAATTATATTGTTTGTTTACAGAAGAGCTGACAACTCGGGAAGGAATATAGGTATATGAAGTGCGGCTCACCGTATCAATTACCATTCCCGGAGCTGCCTCCGGAATTCCTTTTTTCGAAAGTTCATTTCGGAGGCGCGCATTTTCGGCAGATAAAACCTCGTTCTCAATTCTCAGATGAAAAAATGAACGTATGCCCGAAAAATTTTCCTGAATAGCAGATGTAATGCTTCTGGTAGCGCCTATAAAACCCGACTTCTGAAAGTCATTATATTGAATAATTAATATAAATGAGATTCCTTCCAGAAACAGAAAGAGGAAAACAAAATAATTCCGTAGAAAAAAGTTCAGAAGATTCCTCATTGCATAATCTCACTCCTCTTCTAACGCATTAAGAAAGAAAACTTATCGGTATTTTTCAACGCAATTCCTGTGCCTCTAACCACAGCCTGCAAGGGATCTTCAGCAACCAGAAAAGGGATATTGATTTTATCTGTAAGCCGTTTATCAAGACCTCGCAGTAATGCACCGCCTCCGGTAAGATAAATACCTCTTTGAACAATATCTGCATATAATTCAGGCGGAGTCTGTTCCAGCACCGAAAGTACTGCAGTTTCAATTTTTGAAATGGATTTATCAAGGCAATGCGCAATTTCCTGATACGAAATTGGTATCTCAATAGGCATCGCTGTCATAAGGTTTGGTCCGCGTACATTAAAATCCGGGGGAGGAGCATCCAGTTCGGAAATAGCTGATCCCACTACAATCTTTATCTCCTCAGCGGTACGTTCACCTATTTTAATATTATGCTGATGTCTCATATAAGCCTGAATGTCGGAAGTAAATCCGTCACCTGCAACCCTTAGCGACTGGTTACAAACGATCCCACCAAGGGCGATAACAGCAATTTCTGTTGTTCCTCCGCCGATATCAACAACCATGCTCCCATTGGGTGCTTCAACATCGATACCAATTCCTATTGCAGCGGCCATTGGTTCGTAAATCATATACACATCCCTGCCACCCGCATGTTCGGATGAATCCCTGACAGCCCTTCTTTCAACTTCGGTACATCCGCTGGGGATGCAAACCACCATTTTTAACGATGGCGTAAAAAGTCTGTTTGTCTTTGGGATCATCTTAATCATCCCGCGAATCATCTGCTCTGCAGCGTCAAAATCGGCAATAACCCCATCCCGCAGAGGCCTGATGGTTTTAATATTCTCGTGTGTTTTGCCATGCATCTGCCTGGCAAGTTCGCCAATTGCAATTAATTTCCCTGTACGGGCATCTATTGCAACGATTGAAGGCTCATTAACTACTACCTTGTCATTATGAATTATCAGGGTATTGGCTGTACCCAAATCAATTGCCAGTTCCTGTTGAAACGAAAACAAACCCATATTCTTACCTCTTTCTAGTGTTTAAAATGTCTTATACCTGTAAATACCATACTCATCTTATGACTGTTGCAGAAATCAATAGATTCCTGATCTTTTACTGATCCTCCGGGTTGAATAACCGCAAGGATTCCTGCATTAAATGCTATCTCAACAGAATCTGCGAAAGGGAAAAACGCATCTGAAGCCATTACTGCACCTTTAAGGTCGAATGAGAAATTTTTCGCCTTCTCAATCGATTGTTTCAAAGCATCAATCCTGGATGTCTGCCCTACTCCACTTGCAACAAGCTGTTTGTTTTTAACGAGAACTATTGCATTTGACTTCGTATGCTTCACAATTTTGTTAGCAAACAGAAGATCTTCAATTTCTTTTTTTCCGGGGGATTCCAATGTTACGACTTTCAAATCCTTTTCCGACTCAATATACACATCACGATCCTGCACCACTGCTCCATTGAGAAGCGTCCGGCTTATTCTGTCGGATAGTTCCGCTGATTTCTGAACAAGAATAATACGGTTTTTCTTCTGTTTAAGTATTTCAATTGCCTCTTCTTCATATGCGGGGGCAATAATTATTTCGAAGAACAAGCTATTCATTTCCGAGGCCGTTGCGGCATCGAGTTTTGCGTTAGTAATCAAAACTCCCCCGAAGGCTGATATCGGATCACCGGCCAAAGCATCCTTCCATGCATCGGTAAGATTTTCGCGGGATGCCAGTCCGCATGCATTATTATGCTTCAGGATTGCAAATGTGGGATCATCAAATTCTGAGATAAGGCAAACAGCTGCATCAACGTCGAGCAGGTTATTGTACGAAATCTCCTTACCATGAATCTGGTCAAACATATCCCCGAAATCCCCAAAAAAGAAACCTTCCTGATGCGGATTTTCACCATATCTTAATTTTTTCCCGGGATATAAACTTTGTTTAAAGGCTGAAAACTCATCAGAATCAAAATAGGAGAATATTGCTGTATCATAATGCGAAGAAACCTGGAATGCTTTTCCTGCAAATCTCCTTCGATCTTCCAGACTGCTGGCACCTTTCTTTTCTTTTAAAAGTGTATACAGCTCTTCGTATTGATCCCTTCCTGAAACAACGAGCACATCTTTAAAATTCTTGGCCGCTCCGCGAATCAGAGATATTCCCCCAATATCTATTTTTTCAATGATTGACTGGTCATCTGCACCGGATGTAAGTGTTTCCTCAAATGGATACAGATCAACTATTACCAGATCAATCTCCGGAATCTCATATTTTTTAAGTTGCTCCAAATCTCCTTCCTCACCACGTCGTGCAAGTATTCCCCCGAAAACTTTTGGATGAAGAGTTTTAACTCTTCCCCCCAGTATTGAAGGATAACCGGTTAAATTTTCTACGGATTGAACACTTACTCCCCTGTCTTCAATAAATTGCTTTGTGCCCCCTGTGGATACGATTTTTACATTTAATTCGTTTAAAAGGTCAATAATCGGTTCAAGTTTGTCTTTATAATAGACTGAAATAAGGGCTGTAGAAATTCGTTTTAAATCATTCATTTACAATTCATTAATAAATTATTGCAAAGTTATCAAAAAGTAATTAAAAATAGGTACTTTTAGACTTTATTATACCTTATAAAGTATATAATAATCGTATTACAAAGGAAATGGTTTCATTTTAAAATAAAAAGGTTTCTAAAGATTATTGAAAATATATGTTTTTACGGTTCAGACTAATTAAGGAGAGCTTCATTTTTGCCGTTCAGCAGGTAATCATGAACAAGCTGAGAACAATATTGTCCTTATTGGGCATTACCATTGGAATTTTTGCGATCATCAGTGTTTTTACAATTGTTGATTCCCTTGAAACAAATATCCGGACCAGTCTGAATTCACTTGGAACCAACATTGTTTATGTACAGAAATGGCCATGGACAGCAGAAAACGGTGCCGAATACCAGTGGTGGAAATATGTAAACCGTCCGGTTCCAACTTTCGAAGAATACAGGGAAATTGAATACCGTTCTGTTATGGCAGAAGAAGTTGGCTTTGTAGTATCAACCTCCAAAACACTCAAATACGAAAATAACAAGATTGATAACTCACGTATTATCGGAGTATCAAATAACATCGAGAAAATTCGTTCCATCGAACTTGAAGAGGGAAGGTATTTCACCAGTTTTGAAATAAACAGCGGAAGAAATATTGCGGTTATAGGTCATTCTATTGCAAGTAATCTTTTTCCCAATACCGATCCCATAGGAAAGACCTTACGGGTAGACGGGTTCAAATTAAAAGTTATCGGAATCATAAGCAAGGAAGGAAAAGCTACTTTCTCTGATTCAATGGATGAGTCAATTATCCTCCCGGTGACCTTTATCAGAAATGTAATTGACATCAAAAGTGAAGACTTCAATCCTGAATTGTGGGTCAAAGCCCGGGAAAACATCAGCAATGAAGAACTTATTGATGAATTAAGACAAATTCTTCGATCGGTCAGAAGATTAAAACCTAATGCTGAAGATAACTTTGCACTGAATCAGACCAGTATGCTTAGCAATTCGCTGGATAGTTTCTTTAAAGTATTAAACATGGCCGGGTGGTTCATCGGACTTTTCAGCCTTTTAGTAGGAGGGTTCGGAATTGCAAATATTATGTTCGTGGGAGTTAAAGAAAGAACTACCCAAATCGGAATTCAAAAAGCTCTTGGCGCTAAACGCTTTTTCATCCTGTTTGAATTTCTGTTTGAAGCCGTTTTGCTTTCTGTATTTGGCGGAGCCGTCGGTCTTTTTCTCGTTTGGTCGGGAACGATGATTATTAATCTGCTTGCAGGCTTTTCTATCGATCTTACGATTGGAAATATTATCCTGGGTTTGGGCATTTCAAGTATTATTGGACTTATATCAGGTCTCGCTCCGGCATGGACTGCCGCACGTATGGATCCTGTTACGGCTATAAATACAAGTTTTTAATCCTCCTTTTTCATTAGCTTTTGAGAAGAAGATGTTGCATCGATAAATCTTGTAAGCTCAATAAAATCTTCCACAGATAATTGTTCGGGTCGTTTCTGGAATAAAGGGTTTTCCATTACACTCTCGCTTAATAAACCTTTGACTGAGTTTCTAAGCATTTTACGGCGCTGATTAAATGCAGTTTTTATTACTGTTTTATATTTTCTTTCGTCAACATCTAATTCCTGACGGTTGTTTTTGGTAAGTCTTATTACAGCCGACTGAACATCAGGTCTGGGAAAGAATGAGCCTGCATTTACTGTAAAAAGGTATTCAATGTTATACCAGGTTTGCAGTAAAACCGATAATATTCCATACGTTTTATTTCCGGGAGGAGATGCGATGCGCTCTGCTACTTCCTTCTGAATCATGCAAACAACTTCGGTTACCTGTTCCCTGTAATCCAATACTTTGAAAAAAATCTGTGAACTGATATTATATGGGAAGTTACCTATTATTCTGAAGTTGTCCTTTTCCAAAAACAGTGTATCAAGATCCAGAGAAAGAAAATCAGCTTCAATCAGGGAAGATTTTAGTGCCGGTATATTTTCATGTAAATATCCGACCGATTCACGATCGATTTCAACGGGCACCAGATTAATACCTTCCTGCTCAAGCAGAAAAACAGTCAGCACACCCTTACCGGGACCCACTTCAATAATATTTTTACTGCCTCCGGGTGTAAGACTATCTGTTATCCTTTTAGCTATATTCCTGTCTGTAAGGAAATGCTGGCCCAAATGTTTTTTTGGTCTGACCATTTTTTTGGAAAATCACTCATGATTACCAGATTTCAGGTTTAATTATTCTTCACTTATTCTGAAACCCTTAAAATCTGATAACTGTTTTTATTGTGTACAGCAATATTACTAATAATTTGAACCAATGATCCAAATTAATACTTTTACATCGGCTTGGATTCACAAATATACTTCAAATGAAAATTTTATCTAACCCCTGGTCCGGAATTCCGGGTTATAATTGTTTTGGTTGCTGCGATAAAAATCCCATCGGCCTCAAAATGAAGTTTACGGAGCAGGAAGATCATGTAAGGTCTGAATGGATTGGAAATCCGGATTTTCAGGGCTACCATAATGTTTTGCACGGGGGGATTCAGGCAAGCCTGATTGATGAAATTGCCGGCTGGACTATTTTTGTCAAGGCAAATACCGGGGGAGTTACATCCAGACTTGAGATAAAATATAAAAAACCGGTTGTGCTGGATGAAAAACCGGTAATACTGAAATCCTATCTGTTGGAAATCAATAAAAGAATAGCCAGACTTAAAGTTGAGTTGTTTAATTCTAAGGGAGAGCTTTGCACTCATGCAGAGGCTGACTATTTTGTTCTTTCACCTGAGATGGCAAAGGAAAAATTTTCGTTTCCCGGAAAAGAGGCGTTTTACATATAAACCTCTGACTTATCAGTTACGATCGCTATGGTTTAGGGAAAATTACTCAAATAAGTCTTGAAAAACTAAAACCCACCGCACGGGAACCTGAAAAAGTGGTCGCGAGCCTAGGATTACACAGTGGAAAAATATATTTAACAGAGAATTTCCATCTTTAAAATCTGAAAAGAAAAAAAATGAAGAGCTATAATTTTGATAAAATAATTCAAAGGGAAAATACTGCATGTGTTAAATACGATTTGCGAAAAATGTTTTTCGGAACAGCATCAGTTCTTCCGCTCTGGGTTGCAGATATGGATTTTGAAACTCCGGATTTTATCCGTGAAGCAGTTATCAACAGGGCCAATCACCCTGTTTACGGCTACACCTTTCGTACCGGAACATTTTCAGAAAGCATTGTAAACTGGATGTATAAAAGGCATAAATGGAAGATAATGAAAGAATGGGTTTCCTTTAGCCCCGGTGTTGTACCTGCTTTAAATATGGCTGTTTTGGCATTTTCAAAACCCGGCGAAAAGGTTATTGTTCAGCCTCCTGTTTATTTTCCCTTTTTCTCGGCTGTAAAAAATCATGGTCGTAAATTGGTATATAACCAACTTAGAGAAAAGGACGGGCATTATGAGATGGATTTTAATGATTTGGAAAAAAGAATTGATACTAAAACCCGCTTACTTTTTTTATGCCATCCGCATAATCCTGTCGGTCGGCTATGGTCATTACAGGAACTTGAAACCCTTGTTGAAATTTGCGCACGAAAAAATATCCTGATTGTTTCAGATGAGATTCATTCCGACCTTATGCTAAACGGAAATACTCATATACCAATTGCAACAATATCGCAGAAGGCAGCTGAAATAAGCCTTACCTGCATTGCCCCCAGCAAAACATTTAATCTTGCAGGATTATCCAGCTCTGCGCTGATTATCCCCAATGAAACACTCAGGAAAACATATGAAAAAAAACTTGATGATTTACATGTTGGGATGGGTAATTTATTCGGAATTGTTTCCCTTGAAGCTGCATACAATAGCGGTGAGGAATGGCTTGAGCAATTGCTGGTCTACCTCAATGAGAATCTTAGATTTATGAATGATTTTTTTCTGGAACGAATTCCGGAAGTTAAAGTGATACGCCCGGAGGCAACATATCTTATTTGGCTCGATTTCAGGGAGTTAGGACTGAAAAACAAAGAACTAAAAGAGTTTATCATAAGAAACGCCGGATTGGGTCTAAATGACGGGCCCTCTTTTGGTCCCGGGGGAGATGGTTTTCAGCGGATCAATATTGCACTGCCGCGTATTGTATTGAAAACAGCTCTTGAGAAACTCGAAAAAGCAATAAAAAACAGGTGAACTTATAACCCGTAGCATCCTACTTCATGGCATTCCGGCATTATTTGCCTTAAAATAATTTCTTCAGTACCATTGATAAATACTATTTGCTTGCTGAAACGGATGAATTAGCTATTTTTATAAAATATTTATTCTTTTATGAATATTAATCTCTCACTTTATCAGAGACTTATTTCCGCAATCTTTCTGTTAACCCTGATTATAATCGGTTTTTCAGTTATTCTGCTCCGTCAGCTCAAGTCTAAAGATGAGTTAACAAATATAATATCAGAAGATATTCAGCCATCTGTAACATATCTGTCTCAATTAACCGATAAGTACCAGGAATCGAAGAGCCTCATTTCTTACTGGGGAAATTCAGGTGCCGGCAATGATAATTCTTTCAAAGAAAGTCTTAAAGGGATCTTTCAGACAGAAATTGATTTCATTCTGGATGAGATTACCACCATTGCCGTCAAATGGAGTCCCGAGGACCTTGAAATCTTTAAATCTACAAATAGTATGTTCCGGGATTCTTTATACTTTGCCTTTGTTGACCTTATTAAGGAATACAGATTTGCAGAGGCTGCGGATGCCGGATACTCAGACCTTGATGAATTCATGCAGCAACACAATATTCTTTTCCTTTTGAGCGAAGTGGAGCAAAACCTGAGTTATCTGTTGGACAAGAGAATGATTGAAATGAATAACAATTTTTTGTTGATTGAACAGAGTACACTTGGAATCAGAAAAACAGTTACTGGTTTTACTATTCTGATGGTATTCATTATTCTTTTTTTCGCGGTATGGTCATTACAGTTTATCAGAAGGGCCATGTCAAAATTAAATACAAATCTGAAATTGCTTACACAAGGCGTGATACCGGCGCCTATCGAATTTGTCAGAAAGGATGAGATGGGTGTTGTTTTCGATCAAATGAACAAACTATTCGCATACCTAAAAAACCTTACAGAGGTATCCCGTAAAATTAATCAGAGAGAATTTAATTACAGTTTCAATCCACTGAGTGAAAAGGATGAACTGGGGATTGCGCTTCTTAATCTCCAGAATAATCTTAAAAAGGCAAGTGAAGAAGAGTTCCGCAGAAAAAAAGAAGATAGTGAAAGGGGATGGACTGCTGAAGGCATCGCCAGGATAAATGAAATATTAAGGATGTCGGGCGATAAACTTGAGGATTTGGCATTCGCGCTTATAAAGGAAATTGCAACGTATACCACCTCCCGTGTAGGGGCACTTTATATACTGAACGACAACGAAACAGAAGGCGTTTATGCCGAGATGATTGCCGCATATGCCTACGACAGGCAAAAATTTATACAAAAGAAAATTACTAATGGCGAAGGTCTTGTAGGAAGATGTATGCAGGAAAATGAAACGGTATATTTGTCCGAAGTTCCTCAAAATTATCTCACAATAAAAACCGGACTCGGGGAAAGTCCACCTGTAAGCATTTTGATTGTTCCGCTTCATCTTAACGAAAATGTTTATGGTGTTATTGAACTGGCCGCATTTGAATACTTTGAACCTTTTAAAATCAGGTTTATTGAAACTATAGGAGAAAGTATTGCGACATCAATTTCCAAGGTAAAAATTAATTTGCAGACAAGTCAGCTTCTTGAACAAACCCGGCAACGAACGGAAGAAATGTTTGCTCAGGAAGAAGAAATGCGGCAGAATATGGAACAGCTAAGGTCAACCCAGGAAAAGTCGGCCAAAAAAGAAGAGGAATTGAAAAAGGAAATTGAAAATCTTAAAGCAAAACTAAAACATTAATAATGGAATGCCGGCCTCTATGCGGTGCTTGTTGTATCGCACCCTCCATATCATCTCCTATTCCAGGTATGTCTGGAGGTAAACCCGCCGGGGTAAGGTGTATCCATCTCAGTAAGGACTACCGATGTGAGATATTCTACAGTCCGGAGCGGCCAAAAGTTTGCGATGCATTTAAAGCAGAAAAACTTGTTTGTGGCGAAAACAGGGAAGATGCAATTAAGATTTTAACAGAACTCGAAAATAGTTAATTTTAAGGGATGTTTTTTTTACTATTATCTGATAACCTTAATTTGAAATCTGACATTCCGGTTTATTAAAACAATTTAAACCATATTTGTATCCGATTTTTCCAGATTCTGCATTAAAGTTGCACTTTCCTTATACGTGAAACCTGGTTATAATCTGTCACTGAGAAGAAAATAAATTATGAAAAAACCTGGTAAAAAGCCACAGATAAAAGGACCTTCAAGCCAACCGGGCAATGAAAAATTACATAAAACCCGTTCTGAAAATGTTTATAATTCTACTGACAAAAAGAAAAAAAACGTTGAAAATTCTATATCCTTAAAATTCCTGCGTGAATTGGAGGTCCAGAACCAGGAGCTGCTGAAATTCAGGGAAAGTTACATCAACCTGTTTCATTCCGTTACCGAAGCAATTTATGTACAGGATGAAAACGGAGTTTTTATTGATGTTAATTCAGGTGCCGAGAAAATGTATGGTTATTCTCAGGAGGAAATTATCGGTAAAACGCCGGAGTTTCTTTCAGCTCCGGGTAAAAACGATCTTGCATATATTAAAACCCTGCTTAACAAGGCATATAATACCGGTGAGCCTCAGTATTTTGAATTCTGGGGAAGAAAAAAGAACGGGGAAATCTTTCCAAAGGATGTCATTTCCAAGAAAGTCAGATTCTTTAACCGCGATGTACTCATTACTACAGCCCGGGATATTTCAGAGCGGAAAAATGCCGAAGACTCGATAATCAGACAGAATACAAGACTTCAGGTGCTTTCAAGGGGCGCTCAAAGTATCAATGAAAAGCTTGAAATAACAGCAATACTTCAGCGCCTTGTTTCTTTGGCTATCGATATTACGGGATCAACATCCGGTGCAGCAGGATTGTATTCAGACGGCAAAATGGTATTTACCGAATACAATCAGGATGGCAAAGTCTTTCCAATTGATTTAGAATTTAAAAAAGACTATGGCGTACCGGGCTGGATTATTGCAAATAAAAGAACATATATCAGCAATGATGCTATGCACGATGCTCATGTGATCCCTGATATACAGCTGATGCTTGGTTTTTATAATCTTATTGACACACCCATATTAAGCAGTAACGGAGATTTATTGGGCTGTTTTGAAATTCATAATACTGCAAATAAGCGGGATTATAACGAAATTGATATTGATATCCTCAATATGCTTGCCTCATATGCTTCCGTTTCAATCGAAAACGCAATGTTTTTTAAAGCACTTCATGAAAGCGAAGAAAAACACAGGATACTTTTGGAGGAATCAACGGATCCGATATTTTCATTTACATCTGAGGGATATTATTCGTTTGTAAACAAAGCTTTTGCAGATGGGTTAGGCAAACCAAAAGAACTAATAGTCGGGAAAAGTATCTGGGATGTTTTCCCAAAAGAAGAAGCAGAGAAACGTTTTGCATCTCTGAATCAGGTATTTCAAAGCGGTGAGGAAAAAGTAATCGAAGCCCGGGTCCCCCGAAAAGAAGGAGACCACTATTATATAACCACAATCACTCCTATTAAGGATAAAACCGGGAAAGCCGTATCAGTAATATGCTCTTCAAAGAATATAACGGAAAGAAAAATAGCTGAAAAAGAACTCATTAAGGCAAAAGAGAAAGCTGAAGAAAGTGACAGACTAAAAACTGCATTTCTTCACAATATCTCCCATGAAATCAGAACCCCCATGAATGCTATTGTGGGATTTTCGGAACTCCTCAGACAAACAGACCTGAATGAAGAATGCAAGCAATCATACCTTGATATTCTGTCACAGAGTAGTCATCATCTTTTATCAATTCTTTCGGATATTATCGAAATATCCAATATAGAAGCTGGCGTTATAAAGCTGACTGAAAAAGAAACGAATCTTAATGTTCTTATAAGAAATCTTAATGCGCAGTTTCACCCCAAAGCGGAAGAGAAAAACATTTTGCTTCAAATTGAAATCGGGCTTACCGATAATGATTCATGGATTCAGACAGACCCTACAAAACTTTTCCAGATTTTTACCAATTTGCTTGGAAATGCATTGAAATTCACTCATCACGGGAGGGTTACAATCGGGTACAGTCTTAAAAATAATTTCCTGGAATTCTATGTTTCCGATACAGGGATTGGGATTGATGCAGATCACCAACAAAAGATATTTGATCGTTTTTACCGCGTGGAGCATACAGGAGAAAAACTTTTCGAAGGGACAGGATTGGGTCTGGCAATTTCCAGAGCTTATACTGAATTACTGGGAGGAAAAATCTGGCTCAGTTCCACTCCGGAAAAAGGAAGCACATTTATTTTTACAATTCCTTATAAAAAATTAAGTAACCCATCAGGCAACTTATCAGATAATAAGTCACAAGAGAAAAGTTTTGCAAAAGAGAAAACAGTTCTTATAGCTGAAGATGAGGATTACAACTTTCAACTTATGACCAGACAACTTTCAAACCTCAACCTTAAATTCTTACATGCAAAAAACGGGAGAGAAGCAGTTGACATTTATTGTTCAAATCAGAACATTGATCTTGTAATTATGGATATTAAAATGCCGGTTATGGATGGTTGTGAGGCAACAACCCTTATTAAAAAGCATAATCCATCAGTTCCGGTTATTGCACTAACGGCTTTTGCTTTTGAAAATGACAGGGAGATAGCTTTGAAATCGGGATGTAATGATTTTATCTCAAAACCTGTGAACAGAGATTTTCTTGTTTCAATGGTTAAGAAGAGCATATTGAAATAAAATTTTAAATTCAGTTGTTAAAAATAATCAAGGCGGGCATTATCATGAGGAATTCAGTATTATGAAACCAAAAAGAATATATAACTGGTTTGGTGATTTCATATTAGGCACAGACAAATCTCTGCTTCTGGAAGAAAAAATGCTGATTGCAGCTATTGTAATTGGATTTTTTACCAGCCTTATTGGGGGATTGCTGAACTTTCAACTCGGGTATTCTATTCCGGCACTCATAATTCCCCTGGTACTCTGCTTGTTGTTAATTCTTCTCTTTTATTTTGTAAGGATAAAAAGAAGGTATTCCCAACTGGGTTTCCCTTTCGTAATATTTGCTTTTACAGGGATTGGTGTTATCTGGATCAACAATGGAGGATATAATGGAACAAATACTATTATCTTATTGACAACATTTGTTTTGGGTCTGACTATCTCTCCCAATAATAAATTTACATTTCTGTATTTTTATTTTATTATCCTTCTGACATTTCTCCACTTTTTTCACTACTTCTTTCCGGAAAAGATCACTCAGTTTCCAAATGAAGGAACCAGATTTACCGATACAATTCTTACAGTAATTTATTCATCCAGTTTCATCTACCTGATGTTAACCTTTCTGATTAAAAACTTCCGGCTTGAGCGGCAAAAGGCAAATGATCGCGGGAAAAAACTGGAGGAGTTAAATGAGGAACTTGAACAGTCGAATATTTCCAAAGACAAACTCTTTTCGATAATAGCACATGATTTAAAAAGCCCGTTTAATACCATTCTGGGCTTTTCTGAGCTATCTCTCGAACAATTACAAAAGAACGATCTTAAAGAGACTGAAAAATCGATACAGCGAGGTATATCCTCTGCACAGCGTACCCTCATTTTGCTTGAAAACCTCCTTACCTGGGCCAAAACACAAAGTGGTCAGTTTGACTTCAAACCCGAAAAGCTCAGTCTCCGGGAGACAGTTCAGGAAGTTTGCCGGTCACTTGAACTTTCTGCAAAACTTAAAAATATTAAGTTAGACTATAATCAGTTTGATGATATTGAAGCCAATGCAGACAAAAACATGCTTCAGACAATAATGCGCAATCTGATTTCCAATGCTGTAAAATTCACCAGACAAGGTGGATATATTATTGTAAAGGCCGAAAAGATTCAGCACTATATCGAGATTTCAGTATCAGATAATGGGATTGGAATGAATCAGAAAACGCTTGATTCCTTATTCAGGATTGCGACCAATAAGTCGCTGGCAGGCACAGCCAATGAAATCGGTTCGGGACTGGGATTAATACTTTGCAAAGATTTTATTGAATTGCATGGAGGGACGATCCGGGCTGAAAGCGAGGAAGGTAATGGGAGCCGGTTTGTATTTACGATTCCTGTAAAATAGGATCTTCCAGCTATAAATAAATTTTTGTGCTTTGAGAGAATAGTTCGATACCGATAAAGTATTCCCCGGGTTTCGGGCTTGATCCCGGCAAACATTGTCTGCAACTCAGGGTAAACCATGAGCGAAATTCGGGGAGTACAGAAAATATTTGCAGGATAAGGTACTTCCCTATTAATCTGGAGGATACTAATTTGCTTTACAGGATAATAGCAAGGATAAGATTGAAATAAGCTACTTCAATTTTAGAATCTCAATACGGTCAACAGGTAACATGAATAAATCAGGAATAAAAAACACCAATGGATTATGGAAATTCACTTTTCATAATTTGTGTCACCATAAAAGACTAATGATTATTATTAATGATCTGCTCTCCGATATAACTTCCATAACTGGTAATTACGAATGATGCTATTAGGACTAATAATCCTGTTATTAAAAACAGATAAGTTTTTATTTTCACATTCTTCCATTCTTTCATTATCATACCAACAATATAACTGAAGAATATAAGCATTGACATGTGAAGCACCCAGCTTGCAAACTGGAAGTTACCCATTTTTACATGGCCTAATCCGTAGAAAAAAAACTGCATGATCCATAGTGTACCTGCCATAGCAGACCAGAACCAATTGCGAAGAATGGTTGAACCCGATAAGTTATTTTGAGGAAGGAATTCTTTTAAAGTACCATCGCGTAATCCTGCAATAACAAACCATACCATGTTAACAATAAAACAGCCAAAAGTTGAAACGATCATTTTTGCATTACCCTGGAAATTTCCTGCCCCATTTTGAGCTGCCATATCAGCAATTGGCTGACCATATTCAAGTGATAGATTGAAAACACCCGAAAGTACTCCGGCAATGATCGTAAGCAACAAACCAAGCGTCATATTAAATCCTGCTTTTCCAAAATTTTCAGCTTTTATATCTTTTTCCTTTTTAAACCCGGCCAATCCACAAATAACTACTCCTACTATTGAAAATATCATTCCTGTAAGTACAATTGTTCCACCTGGTTTTGTAAAAAAATCACCAAGTCCACCGAAAATAATTAAGGGTAAAATCGTTCCTATTACGGCAGAAATACCAATCGCTAGTGTGTATGTTAGTGAATATCCGATATGATTAATTGCCTTTCCAAAGGACATCCCTCCAAATCCATAGGCTCCTCCAAGCAATAAAGCCATCCAAAATGGTTTAGAAGGTGCATCTGCTAATATTTTGAAAAAGTCCGGAACTGTGAGCATCCCAATCACAATTGGCATAATAACCCAGGCAAAAAGCGCCTGGGCTAACCAAAATGTTCCCCACGACCATTTTTTTGTCTGAGTGTTAGGCAGGTAACAACTTGAAGCTGAAATGCCTCCAATAGCGTGCAAACCTGTACCCAGGATTGGATTTGGACTTATCATATTCTATTAGGTTTTAATTGATGAATGTAATATTTTTAGAATTATAATGGATGATTTATTTATCTTATATCTTATAATGATAATCATACTAATCAAACTCATCAAAAGATATATTTTCATTTGAAACACCCAGCTTTCTTAACATTTCCAGGCTTGCCCTGATCATTTCCGGAGGTCCGCATATGTAATATTCAATATCTTCAGGAATTTTATGTTTTTCAAGGTATTCCGAAAACAGAACATCGTGAACAAAACGGCCTCCTTCTTTAAGGTTGAGATCTTCATTTGTTTTCGAAAATACAACATGAAAAGAAAAATTTTTATGTGCCTCCTGCAATTTCTCAAAATACTCTCCGTAAAATAGCTCTGATCTTGAACGTGCACCATACCAGTAGCTGACTTTGCGGTTCGTTAATTCAGTTTCAAATAAATAGGCCAGGTGCGACCGCAAGGGGGCCATGCCTGCCCCACCACCAAGGTAAACCATTTCCCGGTTGGATTGCTTTATTTGAAAATCACCATAGGGCCCTTCCAATTTAACAATATCGCCCGGCTTTAGATTAAAAACATAGGAAGAACCTGCTCCGGCCGGCACATTTTTCCCTGAAGGTGGAAGAGATAATCTCACATTAAATTTCAATTGTTTATCTCTGGCAGGATTCCCGGCCATGGAGTAGTTACGTTTCAGGTATAGATTATTTTCAGAATAGAAATCAAATATTTTCTTTGATTCCCATAAGGGCTGAAACTTTTGATCAATATGAAACTGTTTAAACATTATCTTATGAGGAGGTATAATAAGCTTAACATATTGTCCAGGAAGGAAATTGAAATTCTCCGCTTCCAATGGTTCAAGTACCAATTCTTTAATAAATGTTGCAAGGTTTCTATTACTCACAACCCTGAAATCCATCTCCCTGGTTTTTGCGTTTTCATTTAGTGGTGCAAGTTTCAGAAAAATCTTTCCTTCCCTGGCAAAAGCTTGATAGGTATTAATTCCGATACAGACTGGCGTGCGTTTCGGTGATCCGTCTCTCAGGCTAAAACGTCCATTATGCTTGGAACACTCTATTGAATCACCAATTACAACACCGTCTCCCAAATGTGCGTTTCCATGGGTACATATGCCATCAGATGCAAACAGCTCATCTGTTTCAGTCCGATAAAGTGCATAAGTTTTCTGTTTGAAATCAAAGCGGATCACTTCACCCAAAGGCAATTCAGATGTTGAACAGACTTCAATAACCCCATTCGCCAACTTATCTTCACGCCCGACAAACTTATTCCCGGATTGATCACTTATTGTTTTTGCATTTTCAGGCAATTTCCTTTCAACAAAGTAGGTTGGATCTTTTCTCTGCCTCAACAGGGCAGGGATTATTTCCTTATATGCATCGATTATCCCCTTATAAGGCACAGGACAATCATGCTTCACTAATTCATGTAATTTTGGCAGGGCATGGTATGGTACAAGCGGGAACATATGATGTTCCACATGATAATTCATATTCCAGTATAAAAAGCGATGAATCCTGTTCATATAAACTGTCCGGCAGTTAAGGCGGTGGTCTAATACATTCTCCTGCAGCCCGGCATGTTGTGTTAATCCGTAGACTGGCATTAACCAGGTGCCAAATATCGTGGGAAGGCCAATAAACATCAAGGGAAGAATGGTCCAAAAAGCTAAAGACAGAACAATGACCAGAAGAAAAATTGATAAATAGATTCTTGCCTTGAAGAAAACTTTTTTATACTCGTGTAAAGGAACATAGCTTGCCACTTCAGGATTAATCCTTCCTGCCGCATGACTAATCAATTTTTTCAATTCAGAAACCGCTGCGCTTATTCCAAAAAACTTGAGAACTATTTTTTTTATAATTGGAGGTCTGGGAACTGCGATTTCCGGATCACGGCCCCTGATAATAGTATCGCTATGATGCCTGGCATGGCTCCATCTCCAGACGGTTGATTGCCTGAAAACCATGAAAGAAGATATTTCATATAAAAGGTCATTCATCCAGTCGGTTTTAAATGCTGTCCCATGACTTGACTCATGCCACCGGGAATCGGATGTTGATGCATACAATACACAATAAATAATATAGGGAAAAATAAAAACCCACGATCCCCACCAATAAAAAGTAAGATAAGCTGAACCAAGAATCAGGCTGAACCAGATGATTGTATCGCGAACAGCAGGTCCATCTTTTCTGACAAGCAACTCACTTAACTTCTTACGTGGGATTGGTGATCTATACCAATCGGCATCTGCCAGACCCATCTCAATTGCTCTTTTTGATTCAAGACCAACCAGACTATAATCCCTCAGGCTGTTTTCTTTCATTTCCATCTTAACTCCAAGAATTATTCATTTAATGCTATTTTAAGGAACTGCATCATAAAAACATTTATATCCCACTGGTCAGAAATAGGTTGTCGGCTAACGGGCAATATTGTCATATAAGGGAATGGCCCAAATTCAGGGGTTACAGAAAATTCTTTCCATCCATCTTCTTTTCGGGTCTTAATAACCTTTTTCCACCAACTAAGGTGAACATCAAAGGTTTCCTTCCACTCAGGTGCCCTGGGATCGGGGACCTGGGGTCCCTCAGGAAACCCTATTCTTGCATGAATATGGTCTGTTCTTGACAAGGCAAGTGAGACCGTTTCCGCCTGGTCGCCGAGCATTGATTCAGCCACATTACACCAATGAGAAATGTCAAGTCCCAGTCTTAAGTCCGGAAAATTAGTAAGATACATCAACGTCACATGCGCAGCAAAACTGAACTTACCCCGGTGAGTCTCATGAATGATTTTGATACCGGTCTCCCCGGTAACCTCTCTTGCGATCTGAATAAGACCGGCATTTTCTTCCAGGCTAAAAAAGTCTTTACCGGTCTGGCTGTTAATAAATAATGGATTTCCTGAAGCCAAATTCATTAATCGCTGCCGGAACTCCTTTTTGTGATTATTATAATCACTTGAAGTGGTTTCCCAATGTTGCGCAATTAATTGCAGATCAAACTCTTTTAGTACTTCCAATATTTCTTCTTTTAACCCGGGTTCCATGGGCAGGCTCATTTCCACCCCGTCAAAACCGGTGCTTTTTACTTTTTCACAGAAAGATCTGAACTCCAGACCTTCAGATCCCCAAAGCGGGCAAAAGAATTTGACCTTCATTTAATTGAGTTTAATTGCATCAAACAGTGCTTTAATATTAGCTGGCGAAATGTCGGGTAATATAGCTTCGTGACTCGGAGAAATTATTAATCCGGTCGGAAAAAGTTCTTTCAGTGTTAAAACCATTTGTGTTACATCTTCAGGTTTCCCATTTACAAGCAGGTTTTGTGCATCTACCCCACCGCAAAAGGCAACCTGACCCTTAAAATGTTTTTTAAGGTTCGGGGCATCCATTTCACTTGCCAGAGCCTGGATCGGGTGAATGATATCTGCACCCAGGTCATATAAATCCTGAATTACCGGGAAGATGGATCCGCAGGAATGATGCATAACAACCAGTCCGTAGCTTTTTGCCTGTTCTATAAGTTTTTTTGTTCCAGGGAATACATATTCACGTAGGCTTACGGGATCAACCATAAGACCAACCTGGCTTCCAAAGTCATTACCGATCAGTATTGCATCCAGCTTTCCTTTAGTTGCTTCAAAAAACATTTCATTTGCTTTCAGGTAAAAGTCTGTTATCCGATCAATAACTGCCCTGAACATTTCTGGATTTGCCAGCATTGCCATTAAGGCCTTTTCCATTCCAAATGCTGCACAGGCATCCTGGAAATGAGCACTCCAGAGGATCCCCATTTTTATTCTGTCGGATGGTGCTGCATAAGCCCTTCGCCTGGATTCTTCCCGATCGAGGTATTTTACAGAATCCGGCCAGTTAAATTTATCAATATCAGCAGGATCATTATAATCCTCAAAAAAACCCGGAGCGGTAAGTGTGCGTTCGTCAGGAGTATCCAAATGTGTTTTCTTTGCGAAATTAAAAGCACAGGCGATGTGATTGGATGGGGGAAAATTATATGGGACTTCTATGGGGTAAATATCATCATCAATAGAATTGCGCAGCTGATCTATACTTTTTACCCTGAAATATTTCATCAACGCTGGTTCTGCAGAAGGTACAGGCAATCCCAGCCAGGACGCGGGCCTGTCAACCTTCTGATGATGAATTGTTGAATAAAAACGGTCTCTGTGGTTCATTATGTCTTATTGGTTCAATCTCATAAAAATAGTTTTTACTATTGATTATCTCTTTCACAAAACAGCCCAATAATTACACAAATCCGGCTTTATGAATTAAATAGATTAAATTTTTTCCTAATTTTCAGCATTTTAGTATCCCTGATGGTAACACAAAACATACTGAACACCCTTTATCTGAAAATTTTAAATGTAGATAAATGTAGTGTTCAAAACTGGAATTTCAAGAAAATTATAAGTCCGTTTACAAGAATTTACCTGGTAAATGGCGGGGAAGGCTGCGTTGTTCATAATTACAGAAAATATGAACTCAGACCTGGCATGCTATACCTGATCCCAAGTTTTACACTTTGTAATTACGAGAGTGATTCATTTCTGGAACATTACTACCTGCATGTCGTTCCTAAATTCGGAAGTGGGGCCAATGTTTTCGGAATATTTAATTTTGAATACGAGGTACCGGCAAACAACAACGATATAACCATTTTGGACAGGATCCTTGAGCTTAATCCCGGCAGAAAATTACTCAATCTGGATCCTTTAAAATACACCCGTTCGAACTTACAGACAAGCGATGAACCAATAAAATCATCGGAACAGATTGCAGCTTACCTCGAAACCCAGGGCCTCCTGCTGAGTTTGTTTTCGAGGTTCCTCAAATCAAATTCAGAGAGTAGTTATAATGGAAATTATTGTCAAAATAAAAACATAATGATGGCAGTAGACTACATATACCAAAACCTTTCGAAGCGAATAATTATCAGCGAGCTGGCAGAAATCTGCAATCTGTCAAAAGACTATTTTTCAAGACTTTTTCTAAAAACGATGGGAACCCGACCGGTCGATTTTATTAACCGGAAACGAATCGAATCTGCCCAATTACTTTTAATAACCACGGACGAGCCTATTGAGAAAATAGCACTGGAGACGGGGATTGATAATTTCCCCTATTTCAACCGGCTATTTAAAAAATATTCTTGCAATACCCCGGGACAATACAAGAAGCTACATCGCCTGGTTTGAGTTATTAACGTTTTCAATCTGAACAATTAACAATTATATTCTAAACCAACCTGGCCGGGTTGCATATAAAACAAATCCGTTTCATTTTTATCCAAATTTAGATTTATTGAATTATAATTGTACTTTTTTTCTCTTAACAGAATTAAAATTTATAAGACAAATAATAAAAACTTTCCAAACAATAAGTACAATAAGAACGAAAAATACTCTTGTATTTAAATCAGAAATTAAAAAATTGCCAATGGAAGCAAATAAAGTACTCAGCAAACTTAAACGAAATGAACCGGCTCTTGGAGGCTGGGTAATGACAGGTTCTACGGTTGTTGCAGAATTATTGAGCCTGGCTGGTTTTGACTGGGTATGTATTGATGCTGAACACTCTTGTGTTACTACTGAGACTGCCCAAAATATGATGAATGCTATTGAAAGACACGGTGCAGAGCCATTCGTAAGGTTATCCGGCAATAATGAATCTGAAATTAAAAAGTTCCTCGATATGGGAGCCCGGGGGATAATAGTTCCCATGATAAAGACATATGAGGAAGTACAAAATGCCATTTCCTATTCCAAGTTCCCTCCGATAGGGAACAGATCCTATGCTCTTCCACGATGCACTAAATATGGTTTAACCAAGAATGAGTATTTCCAGGGGGCAAATGATTCTATTTTTCTGGGTATTATGATTGAGCATATTGACGCTTTGCCTCACCTGGATAGAATCTTTTCATCGAGTCACATAGATGCCGTATTGGTCGGCCCGTATGATCTTTCCGGATCAATGGGAATACCCGGTCAATTTAAAAATCCTGAATTTATTGATGCTCTGGATCTGATTTACAAAAAAGCAAAGGAATACAAAATTAGAGTTGGGATACATGAAGTACACCCTACACCTGAAAAAATTAAAGAAATCATTAAAGGGGGTTATCGGTTTATTGCGTGTGGTATTGACACACTTTTTATTCTCGACGAAGCGTCAAAATACAGAGACCTTCTTAATATATCTGGTTAAAATGGATCTGGTTTGGGTAAAATGAATGAAATAGAAAAAAGGTAACTAAGGAGAAAAATTAAAGCATCAGGATCAATGCCTGATGTAAGAAATCTAAAATTATTGTTATGAAAATTCTGTGTACAACATCATCTTTCAATGCTAATAATTTTCCATCGGATTATGAAGTAATTCTGAATCCATTTAAGAGAAAGCTTACAGAGGAAGAAGTAATCGGCCTAATCCGGGAACATGATCCGGACGGAATAATTGCAGGAGTTGAACCTCTGACCAGGAGAGTTTTAGAAGCTTCATGCAAATTAAAAATAATTTCCAGATGCGGGGTCGGACTTGATTCTGTGGATATTGAAGCTGCGGAAGAAATGAAAATTAAAGTATTCAATACTCCTGACGCTCCGGTTAAACCAGTCGCAGAATTGACTGTTGGGATGATATTCAGCCTTACCAGGGGTTTTGAAACACAAAGTAAAAATATTAAGGAAGGGAAATGGATTAAACACACCGGTGGACTTGTCTCGGAAAAAACTATTGGAATTCTTGGATGCGGTAGAATTGGATCACATGTGGCCAAAATTCTTGCTGCAACAGGTTCTGAAATCCTTGGGTATGATCCGCATATTAAGGAGCATCCTATCTGCCAAATGGTATCCTTTAATTATCTGATTGCCAATTCTGATATAATTACCCTCCATTTGCCATTAACAAAGGAAACCACTAACCTGCTAAATGAAGATGTGTTGAAATTAACTAAAGTAGGGGCTATTATTATTAACAACTCAAGAGGGGGCATAATTAATGAAAAAACTCTGTTTGAACTCTTAGATTCAGGTCATTTAGCAGGAGCCGGTCTGGATGTATTTGAATCAGAACCTTATAGTGGACCATTGTGTAAACTTGATAATGTCATTTTAACTCCCCATATTGGATCATCCGCTGGTAATTCGAGGAATGAAATGGAAACCAGCGCAGTGAGAAACCTGGTTGAAGGCTTTGCCGCTATTCTGTTGATTCAGTAAAACCTGAATAAAATATCATAGACAGATAAATTCGGGCTTTTTATTTAATGCTATAAAAGTTAATTATTATGTTTAAAAAGAAAATCTATTACGTATTATTGGGACTATCACTGGTTTTATTTACAGTTTCAGGAATTTTATTTGCTTTATCTAATTTGTCTTTGGCTGGGCCGTTTCTAATAATAGCCTTTCTAATGATGGCCTTTGGCATGATGGGGATCAATGGACTTAAAAAATTTACTTATACTGTATGGATTTTAACTGCAGTAACAGCTGCAATGTTTTTCCCAGAATATTTAATATCTGTTGGTGATTTTCAATTAAAAAAATTAATTGTTCCATTTGTTCAGATAACCATGTTCGGAATGGGATCACAAATGAGCTTTGATGATTTTAAAGGTGTTATGAAAATGCCAAAAGGTGTTTTTATTGGAATTATCTGTCACTTTTTGGTTATGCCTTTAGTTGGATTCAGTCTTGCACATATATTTAATTTCCCCCCCGAAATTGCTGCCGGTGTAATACTTATTGGATGTGTATCGAGCGCAATGGCGTCCAACGTAATGTCTTATATATCAAAGGCTAATCTAGCTCTTGCGGTAACAATTGGTGGTTTTTCAACGATATTGTCTCCATTTGTAACTCCATTTCTTATGAAATTCCTTGCCGGACAATACATTGAGATTAATGTTTTAAATATGATGATCGATATAACGAATATGATAATCATACCTATTCTTGCCGGCTTTATTTTTAATCTATTCTATTTTGATAAAGAAAGTTCACGTGTTAAAGTTTTGCAATTGATTTCTTTTGCATTATTAATTGGACTTACTAGTCTCATTCTCATGATTTCTCAAAAATCAGGAGTTCAAGGTTTTATCAATTCATTCATCAGATCATTAGCATTCTTCTATTTCCTTCCAATGATTGTCGCAATAGTTCTGAAACATTATTTGAAAGGGAATAAACCGTTAATAGAAAGCATGCTTGCATTCATTGCTATGCTTGGAATTGTGGTAAATACAACAATTATCACAGCTTCAGGTCGAGATAATCTGCTTCAGGTCGGAGGATTACTTATTCTCAGCTGTTTAATTCATAATCTCACAGGATTTACTCTCGGTTATTCAGTTTCATGGTTATTAGGAATGCCAGAAAAGGACAGACGGACGATTGGATTTGAAGTAGGTATGCAAAATGGTGGTGTAGCAACCGGACTAGCTCTTGAAATGGGCAAAGTGGCTACAGTTGGATTAGCTTCAACAATATTTGGACCATTGCAGAATATTACTGGTTCAGCCATTGCAAATTGGTTTCGAAGCCGGCCCGTTGAAGATGAAAGTGTTTCAGAAGTTAATAAAAAACCTATAGCTGAGTTAGACTGAGTTTCTATGAGCCAACTCTGCATCAAGCAGGAGTTTCTGAAATTCTTTTTCCGGATTCTTTAATCGGTCCAGAAGTAAATTGACAGCCTGCCTTCCCATTTCATCAATAGGTTGGGATATTGCTGTAATACTAGGGGACATAAGAGGAAAAAGCTCATTATCATCATAAGTAATTACTGCAATATCCAGCGGTATCCGGACTTTCATTTCATTTAGCCGCTGAAGGCCTGTCACTCCAATCCTGTTACTGGTAAAGAGAATGGCTCTAACATTATTTTTTACAAGATCTGTAACGTGGTGGCGAACCTGTTCGCGGGTATCCTTGTATGAGACTGTCCTTACATTATTCTCGTCAAGTATAATTCCATGGCCCCTTATTGCATTTTTGTAACCTTCAATACGCTGATGCATAACATCCAGAAGAGGTTCAAAACCAATAACGGCAATATTCCTATAACCTTCCTTAATCAACAGAGCTGTTGCATCGTAGGAAGCTTTGAGATTATCAATTCCAACAAAATCAGTCTCGATATCAGGAAAATGTCGATCGACAAGAACAAAAGGGTATCCGGATTTTTTCAATTCCTGAATCTTTGGCCGTGCATGAACGGTTGGTGCGATAATCAGACCTTCTACTTTATTATCAATGAGTTCATCTACCCATTCGGCCAGAAGAGTATCTTTTTCATCTGATGAACAAATCATAACCCTGTAACCATGTTCTGCTGCACAATTTTCGATAGCACGGCTTAGTTTTGAATAAAAATGATTAGCAATATCAATTACAATAACTCCGAGAACATTTGTATTTCCTGTTCGTAAGCTTCTTGCAAGACGATGGGGTTTATAATTGAGTTCTAAGGCGGTGGCAAGAATTTTATTAATAATATCGTCACTAATTCTTTTTTGCTTACCCAACCCGTTTAATACGAAGGAGGCTGTTGTCTTTGAGACACCAACCCTCCTTGCTATATCCTGTAAAGAAACTTTTACCATATCTGTGTTTAAATTCCTAATTTTCAATTTTGATGTGCTAAATTATATAGCAGGAAATAAAAAATAACAGATTTACCAAATATATTTCAGACTATTAGTTAACACAATTTTTTGCCTGAGCACTTAAAAACTTTCAATTTCTAAAAAAGTCAGGCATGTTGCATTAATCTCCATTTGTAAGCTTCTCCAGTATATTCCGGCAAGCCGAATAATAGATCCCGACATCAACAGAATAGGAAATGTAACCAACACCAAGTTTTTTCCATTCTATCCCTGATTCTATGGTATCAGTGAATAAACCAACAGTACACTTCTTTTCCTTTGCTTTATTTATAATTTCTCTTATAATTCTTAAGACTTCCGGATGGCGTATTTCTCCGGGGACTCCCAGGGCCTGGGATAAATCATACGGCCCGATGAAATAAATATCAACACCTTTCTGGGAAAAGATTTCATCAATATTTTCCAATGCCACTTTCCCTTCGATTTGGACAATTACAAGCGCATCGTTTGCTTCCCTGAAATAAACTGAAGCAGGAATTGATGAATACCCGGCTGCTCTTACAAACCTGCAGACACCCCTTTTTCCTTCAGGAGCAAATTTTGCTGCTTCAATTATTTCTATCACTTCTTTTGCAGAGCTTACCTGTGGAATCTGAACTCCCAAGGCACCTATATCCAGTGCCTGAGATATGGATTCAGGCTGTCTGTCACGTACTCTGATTACCGGTAACAATCCGGCAATCAAAGCTCCTCTGACCAAATTCTGCATAGACTGCAGACTATTTGGTCCGTGTTCCATATCCAATATTGCAAAATCAAATCCTGCATACCCGGTAGCTTCAACAAAAGCAGGATCGGATGTTTTCAGGAAAGGCCCATAAACAGGGATGCCATCTTCAAGTTTCTTTTTAAACTTTTTCAGAATTTCGTTCATAGAAATTAATTTTTACCATTCTAAAAAACTTCCGTCATTTCCCCTCCAAATTGGATTTCTCCAGTTGTGACCCATTTCAACCATGCGGCTAACGAAAATTTCATCAATTTCTATCCCAAGACCGGGTTTTTGAAGCAGAGGTATGAATCCATCTTTTATTTGAAAATCCTCTTTATTTAAAACATAATCAAGAAGATCAGTACCTTCATTATAATGAATTCCGATACTGGTCTCCTGAATAATTGCATTTGGGGTGCAGGCATTTAACTGAAGTGCGGCTGCAAATGCGATCGGGCCAAGAGGGCAGTGCGGAGCAACAGCAATATCAGACATCTCAGCAAATGCGGCAATTTTTCGGGTTTCCCAAATCCCACCTGTATGATTTATGTCAGGTTGTATTATATCAACTATCCCCTCCTCAATTATTTTTTTAAACTCTCGTCTTCCTATGAGTCTTTCACCTAGAGCAAGGGGGACAGATGTATATTTTGAAATTTCCTTCAATTGATCGGAATACTCTGGAAGTACTGGTTCTTCATAAAACATTGGATAGAATTCCTCCAGTTCCATCACAAGTCTTTTTGCAGCCGATTTGTGAATTCTTCCGTGAAAGTCAATTCCAATTTCAATGTCATAGCCAATCGCTCCGCGCAGTTCTCCAAGACGTTTCTTTATTTTATTTATGTCCTCTCTTGACATTATCCATTCAGTTTTTCCGGCAACATTTAATTTTAATGCTGTATATCCCGAATTTATCCTATGGCGGGCAAGTTCCACTAGTTCCTTTGGTTCATCTCCACCTATCCAGCCATAAATTCTCACTTTTTCCCTAACTGCCCCACCAATCAGGTTATAAACCGGAGTATTTAAGGCTTTCCCTTTAATATCCCAAAGACATTGTTCTATTCCTGAGATTGCGCTCATTAATATTGGTCCACCTCTGTAGAAACTTCCTTTACTCAAAACATTAAAAATATCTTCAATCATTGTTGCGTCCTGACCAACCAGATATTCTTTCATATCCAGAACCGCTGCTGCCACTGAATCCGCTTTACCCTCAAGTATTGCTTCTCCCCATCCGCATATTCCTGACTTGGTTGTGATTTTTAAAAACAACCAGCGTGGTGGCACTTTAAAAAGCTCGAGGCGTTCAATTTTCATAATTCAGTTAATTTAAAATCCTATCCGGGAATATGTGTTTGACCTTCCAAATTACCTTCAAACGTGTTTAAAGGTATCAAAATACTAAGTTATTCCATCTTTGAAAGAATTAACAATTTGATGTTAAGTGGCCACCACCAGAGGATTTTGACAAAATATAAATTTTATTCATTAAAAGACAGGGCTATTCAATATTGTTTAATGGATTAAGCGGAGGAAATCCTGAAAGAACCTGGTAAACGTTCAGAAATACATTCTGAAGGGACATTTTCCGGGAACTTTTGGTTCCTCCAGCAATATGAGGAGTAATCACTACATTATAGAGTTGCTTCAGCTCATCCGGCACCGCCGGTTCGTTGTCAAATACATCCAATACCGCACCTCTTAGTCTCCCTGACACCAGATGATCAATCAGAACAGCCTGATCAACAACCGGTCCTCTCGAAGTATTGATCAGCACTGCACCCATCTTTAGCTTTTCCATAAAATCCCTGTCAGCCATCCTGTGAGTTTCTTTTGTCAATGGAACATTTATTGAAACAAAGTCACTCGTTTTTAGAAGTTCATCCAGTTCCATAAAACCGGGCAGAGTTTTTATCTTTGCATCGTAGTATCTGACTTTCATGCCAATACAAGCTGCCATAGCAGATAATTCCTTTCCAATGGCTCCCATTCCAATAATTCCCAGGGATTGTTCACGGAGGCTAATGCCATCCCATCTTCCGGGTTCAAACGAATTCCAATTTCCATCTCTTACGAACCGGCCTGCTTCCCCAAGTCTGCGGGATATATGTAACATTCCGGCAATGATATACTCAGCCACGGCAAAGTTGAAAAATCCTGGTGAATTGCTGGCCCAGATGCCTCTACGTGACAACTCTGAAAGGTCGAGGTTGTCGAAACCGATGGATGCATTGGCTACAATCTTCAAATCCGGGGCACTGTCCAATAATTCGCTATCGACCCTGAGTTCTGCGTAATTTACAATTGCATGCACTCCTTTTAATCCAGCGAGTACCTTTGCCCGGGGCATCAGAAAATCCTTTTCCCCGGGCCAGATTAAGATTTCGGATATTTCTCCAAGCCTACCAGTCCAATCTTGTGGTACGTTCCCTGTAACAAGGGTTCTATATTTTTTTGACATTTTTCTTTCAGTCTTCTATAATTTATGCTGATTCTTTAACTAACAGACACAGAACAAAAAGTGAATAACTTCTATTTCCCCGATCTGTAATTTCCTATAGCTTCAGAGGTATTGAGGCATCTTGTATAAACCCTGAATGTTATTATTTCACCTTTAAAGGTGTTTGAGAAACTTACCGTTTGTTCTCCATTCACATCGTACATGTATGGATTAAACCTTGCATATCCAAATCCACGCTCACCTCCATCCCACAAATCGCCATCAATTAAAATTGTAAGAGTCTTAGCCCGGGCGTCTATATTCAAAACAATATGATGTTCCTTTCCTGGTTTGATCGTTCCAGGGCCAGTACTCCATAGCAAAGGGGTTCTGCCATCATCCATAATTACTTCAATGGCCCCGGATTTCAGGAGAGTAATTTTCAGTCCATTTCCCTTGTACTTTGCAGTAGCCCCATAGCCTTCGGTTTGCTCGCGGCGTGTATCAAGAATTACCTGGTCATTTTTGATTTTACCTGGTTTTATTCTGAATTCCAGCGAGAATCCATTGCTATTGACAAGCCTTCCTAATTCCGGCATTTTGAAAGGTTTTCCAGCCTTGCAATCAATGCCTTTCAGTTCAAGTGCCAGTCCATTTTCTGTCATTGTGCTATTTTCAGCCTGATTCCAAAGCATTTCGAGGTATTCACCTGGAATCTTATGAATCCGTGCGATGGTTTTCTGCGTTTCTGTAAAATAATATTCACCCTTATCCTCAATCCAGTCGGGATAGGATATACCATTGGAAAAATCGAGGTCATAAAGGAATATTTCCGGTTGGCTCCAGTAAATGCGTCCGTCCTTTTCAATACCACCGGCAAGCCAGGTTGGATTGCGGTTTCCGATTGGATGATGGCTATAATTCCTTGTAGAGTTATTGTGAAAGAAAAGTGCGTACTTACCGTTTTTAAACTTATAGACCTTGTTAAAACATCGGGGTTGTTTCATTATTTTTCCACCCGGTGTGTAAGTAGCCCATTCCGGTTTGGTCCAGGTATGGCCATTGTCAGAGCTGTAGGTTTGTACATTATGCCCCATATTGGTGCGATAAACGCAATACAGGGTTCCATCAGACAGGGCAACAATATTGTGCTCATCGGCAACCAGTCCTTCAGGAGGAAGCAATCCTTTGTTACCGTCAGGAAGGGTTTCCCAGGTAATTTTTGCAGGATCCTTTTCGCTAAGGATGTTGGAACTTTTCACAATTGCCCCTGAGCCACTTTCCATAAATCCTTCACCAAAATTTCCGACCTTGGCTAAAGGCAGGTAAACGGAATTATTGTGAATAATCGGAATGGCAACGGTCCAGAAAAACTGGATTTTTCCCTTGTAAATATTGTTATCATCAATTTCGAAGTTGCGGATTGGAACTTCGTATCGTTCCTCCGACCATGAGTAGCCTCCGTCATCAGAATACTTCATCATCATTTTTCCCATGGTATCAACGCGTTTGATCGGAACTCCCTTTGAATTCAATACCTCGCGCAAGTTTTCGGAATTGTAGGTGTAAAATGCATAAATCCTGCCAGATGGGACAATCAGGGGAGTGACCCATGATGCTTCAGGACCGGTGGCTGGTTCAATATCTGCAAAAGGCTCCCAGGTTTTGCCTTTGTCTTTTGAGATGACAGAAATTATATGCTGTCCTTTTTGTCCTTCATGACCTTCTCCGGTTGTCATAACCACAACCCATTCGCCGTTTTTATTGATCACAGCGTAAGGCTGGTCACAGTATCCTTCGTCAGGGATAACGCTTACGGCATTGTCAAGATTTCGCCAGTCAGCTTGCTGGGAAATGGCTGGAATTGAAATGGCCAGTAAAAGTGTCAACAATTGAAAGTTTTTTTTCATAGCATCGATTTTAAGTGATTTTTAATTAATATTTTAATCTGTATAGCGAACCCTGACCTTCTGCAACCTCATCTGTTCTTTTGCTTGCGTGTATTGATTCAGGGAAATATTGTGAGAGAGTAATTCACTTGTCAGTTGCGAAGTGATTGTTTCATACCCGGCAACTCCTGCAAGGTTAATAAGCTCTCCGGGATCGGCTATCAGGTTGAAAAGAAAGACCGTTCCTCCCTGCTCGGGGTCAAAGACCATTTTCCAACCAGGTGTACGGATCATGCAGGAGGTTCCAAGCTGCGAAAACACAGCTGACCTGAAGGCAGATGGGTTATCCTTGTTTACCTGTTCCAACAGATTTTTTCCGGGCCGTTCAGCCGGTGCCATGTCTATACCGGCGAGTGCCAGGACGGTTGGGTAGATATCGAGCGTTGAAACAAGGGCTTTCGAAACTACTGCTTCAAAACGTTTACTGGTACCGGTAATGCCCTTACCCGACATAAGCATTGGAACACCAACACTTTGCTCGTAAAAATACCTTTTGTCCCATATTCCGTAATCACCAAGGTTATCGCCATGGTCTGCTACGAAAATAATGGTAGTGTTCTCATAAAGTCCCATTGATTTAAGGGCTTCAACCAATTGCGCAATATAATTGTCGATATGAGTGCACATATCGGCATATACAGCTCTTCTTCTTGCTGTCTCTGCCGATGGAGCCGCTAATACAGGGGGTTTCGTATCCTCCGGTCTGGTTCGGAACTCACCCGGTACCATATAGGGTGGATGGGGTCCAATGAAACTTACATTAAGGTAAAAAGGTTGCTTTCTTTTGTAGTTTTTTACGAATTTTACCGCTTCAGTCCCGATATATCCGTCTTCCGAATCTTCCAATGCAAGGGGATGATGACCTGTTTTAATCCCGTTCTGTACTTCACTAAAGTACTTTTTCTCTAAACCTTTCGACCTCAAATAATAAATGTAATCATCAATATTTTCCGAGTTGTCCTCATTAGGTGTATGCTCTCCTACATCCATGCATTGAATAATGAAATCGAAACCGTATGCCTTCACTGCTGCCGCATCTTCTTTGACCGCATCGATGCCCACCGCATACCGGTCGATATAATGATGTTTGCCAATCATTGCCGTGTAATACCCGGCATCCTGCAGACGGTTCATAAAGGTGGAATTCCTGAGATCTGCGTTAATTGGATTTGACTGGTTGCCGCATATACCAGTCTGGCTGTTATAAAGCCCGGTAATAATGCTATTCCGCGAAGGTTGGCAAACAGGAGATGCCGTATAGGCATGTGAGAACAGTACCCCCTGTGAAGCGAGCTTCATCAGAGCAGGAGTTTTAGCCCCAAGGTGATCAGGGCGCATCTGATCAACCTGGATAAGGATGATGTTTGGAACGTCCTTCTTTTCCCGCTGAACCTGCTGCCCCTTTAATCCGCTCCCTATAAGCAGGCAGGATGTTGCGGCAAAAGCCGTAAATAAATGTGGCTTCATTTAGAACGGATTAAAAATTATTCAACATGTCCTCCTGCAGGGGTTTCCCTGGCGGCAGCTTTAACACGGGTAAACTCCCATTGGTCCTTTGGTCTCGGGCCAACATCGTTAAATGTTCCGGGATTGATGTTCAGTTTATGGATCACAGAGTTCGGGCTAATTGTAAAGTCCCCGTTCAGCGGATCTTTAAACAAAGGATCCTGGATCAGGGAATGTTGGTCGTTTCCTGTTTTCTCTACCCATTCCTCCCATGTTCCTTTCACCGAAGGTTTACCAAATCCAAATGGCCATTCAACCTTAAGGTCTTCACTGCCATAATTCCAGATCAGATTAAGATCAGACCAGTAGCCCGGTTTAAAAATAGAAGCCTCGTCTCTTGTACGGTGCACGAAAGTGTTGTTTACAAGTATAACATTCTTATAGGCAAGAACAATCATCGTGTCTGTCTTATGAGGGCTTGCTCTCCTAAGTGCTGACTGACCCCCGAAGGCAAGGATATTATTCCTGACAATATTCTCATTACCTTTAAAATTGACAATAACATTATTTGTGTTATACAATAAATTCTGCTCCACAATAATATGCTGTGCATAATCATCAAGGTAAACAGCATTCCCACCATAGCAGGCAGAATTAACATCGTGAATCACATTACCCCGTATCACCATTCCGGGTTGCAGACCGGGTAAATAAATCCCTCCCATATCGCTAAGCCATCCCTGCCCGATGTCATGAATATGATTTTTCATGATGAGGTTATCATAACTTCCCGGAGTGTTCCTGTTTGAACTGCAGGTTATGCCGTTATAATAGAAATCAGAAATATGATTGTGATTGAACCGGCAGTATTTTGTCGTGTTGGCTACGATGGCTGCAGCTCCATGGAAAACTCTTCCTCCTGAGTTAATTTCATTGTCGGTTATATGAATCTGGCTGCAATTCCTCATTTTTACTGCTCCGGCTCCCATGTCGGAGAAATTGTTCCCGGTTATATAAACCTGATTTGATTCACCTTGAATTTCAATGGCATATTCACCAAGGTTAGTAAATTCGCATTCCGAGACACTACAATTAGTTACCGAATTGAAACTGATCAAAGCCGGCCCACTGCCTCCGAAATTGTTTCCGGTACCATAGTGGGAATTCCAAATGTACTCGCTATGACGGAAACTAAGTCCCGAAATGTGTACATTTCCAGCAAAGACCTTTTCCTTCTCATTTCCTTTAATCTGAAGCAAACTCGTCAGAACGGGTGCATATATGTCCGTTTTATTTATTATTTCGCCAGGCCGGGGAATATAATACAGATCCCCGGTTGGTTTGTCGATGTACCACTCGCCTGGGCTGTCAAGAGCTTCAAAAACATTATCAACATAATACCAGGCATTTCCACACATGTGGTAAGGGTGGGAACGTGTAAATGCCATATAACTTTTAGCGTTGAATAAAACCTCCCTCTTTTCCCAGTTTACTTCTTTTATTGGGAGATAATCTTCCTGCCAGAAATGCAAAACCATCAAGTTAATATCATTCAGATTCTTCCAGTTCTTTATATCCCCATCCCTGAAAATGAACCTGTCTCTCGCTGCATCAGCATATTGCTGGCCCGAACTCCCGGTTGTTCCGAACAAAGGATTCTCTACCTCATAGAACCCGACCTCGGGAAACCTTGGCCGGACAGCTCTCTGTCCGTTTACAAACAACTGCCGGAAATAATACTCTCCGCTTTTAACTTCAGGTAAATTAACTTTCCAGCAGGATTTTCCATTTACTTTGGACTTTTTCCAGCCTGTAATCTTTTTACCTGCTGATATAATTGGTTTTTCACCGGGATATGCTTCAAGCGATATTGTGAACTTATCAAGATCAGTAAATTCAATAGGTTTGACAATCTGGTATGTACCTGCTCTCAGTATAATTCTAAATTCAGTTTCAGAATCAGACTTTTGAAAATTCTTCCTGACCATTTCAATAGCGGCAGGAAGTGTGGCAAAAGGGCCGTTTCCATTAGTATTGGTTTCGTAAAGGCCTGACCAGGAATCATTACCTGAAGGAGAAACATAAAATGTAACCTGGGCCTGGATGAATGATACTTTAATGATTAATATGAACAGAATCAAAATTAACTTAATAAAAAACTGAAGTTTTAACTTTTTTACCAGCTCAAAATATTTTAAGTTAGATGTTTGCATAACTCATATTATTTAAAAAGTTTTAATTATGGGAATATAATCAAAAGAGTGTTCAGGTAGCAATTTGTACTTATTTTCACTGAAATAAATTTGTTTTAATATAATTTCCCTGATTTGGCTCCACCTTGTAATCCAAAAACGATTGTTTCATTAAGCCTGTATTCTCCTCCTTATACCCAGATTGTTATGTTTTCCTTATCATTAGTCAGGTCATTTATTCTGATCCCGCCTTTTTTTATGCTTTGAAGCGATCAGTTCAATAGCTGTATCATTTACATCCCACTCCACAACAGCAGGAAGTGTTATAGTTATGTTGCCTTCTTTCTAATTAATGGGTATTAACATGTGGTTGAATCCACGCCTTCTGTTTTCCAATAACTTTTCCGGAGATGGGATCATACTGATCAGCCGTTGATGTAATACATACCCTGACATATAATTCTTTTCCGGTGAATGTATAGGATGATTCCGGATCATTACCTGAGTAAAGGACCTTCCCTATCTGGTCACTGTAGGTGCGTGTTGTATTAGAAATTTCAACACCCGATGAATCCAGTGTAGCAACACTCGTGGTATCGAATCCTTCAAAAGTTCCGATAAATTCGGTCAGATATTCAATTCCTTCCTGCGGTTCAATTTCAACTTTAAGCGTTTTACCATTGAATTTCAACTTTTTTAAAGTAACACCGGTAGATGCGTAAAAATCACCCTTATCCAGGGCATCAAGGATTGATATTGGAGTCAGCTCTTCTGAATTCGCCATTATCCATCCTCTTCCCGGACCTGATCCCTGTCCATCATAGTAATGAGCATCATCAGTGGCCAAACCATATAAAAGTTCTCCTTCCCCCCTGGCAAGCCGGTTGGCAAGCACGATATCCCACATCCGCGCCGTACCAGCCCGGAAACCGTCTCCATCATTACTTGTTCCCGGAATTCCATTATATACTTCAAAAAACCGTAGTTCAGGAACATCCAGTATCATTTCTGCAGTTATGCTCCATCTGTAATTTGGATGTGCAAGCACCGGATAGATGTTTCTTCCACTTTCCTCTCTATTTCCTTTGAACTGGTCCACTACTTCCTTCATCATTCTGACGCGATCATCTGCAGTACCTTTGGATGCAGGAATTTGGTTTTCCTGGTGAATAGCCAAAAAATGTACATACATATTGGTTATTTCATTTCCCATTAATATTAGAAACTTACCCGGGTCCTTAAATAAGGAACTGTATTCATCCATTGTTTTCAAACGTACCTGCAGATATCCCTGTTCATCGTCAGGGCGTGTATCAACCCAGTCATCACCAAACAAACTATCATACCGTGCAAGGGCAGGATGATCCACCTGGATCCTTTGCCAAAGTTGACCATCAGTAAAAACGTGAGCGGGACGCAAACTCTTTTCGGGCGCTTTATGTAAAATGTTATGATCGGTGAATACAAGAAAATCATAACCGTTTTCATTGTACCAACTGGCTACATTTTCCGGAAAGTCTTGTCCGTCACTCCAGAATGTATGTGTGTGCATATTGCCTTTCAACCAGTTTGTTTCAGTAGTACAGGAGAACAGCACCGTAATTGATAAAATTAATACCAGGATAAGATTCAATTGATTTCTGATCGTGTTGTTCATAGTGATAATTTGATTATTAAAATACTAGTAACACTATTCAGGCACCGGGAACAAGAATAAATCGAAAAAGAAGGTAAAAAATACCATTCTGTTTCATGTACTTATTGTCTTTCAACAACTAAAACAGCCCAGGGCTTACATGCCGGAACCTGAAGTATAGTCCATTGTCCCTCAACTGTAGGAGTTAAAATTTCCTCCTGAACAAGTAAGCTGTAATCTTTAGTAGATTCGGCCAGATTATGAGTATGGGAATCATAAGGGGCAGGAAGGCGTAAACGCACCTTCAGGGATGAGCCTCCGAAGAATAATTGAGTTGGAAGTTTAATTATCACAGGGGCTCCCTTGTCATATTCAACAAGGTGTATTACCACCGGGGCCGCATGATCACCCGGCCTTGCACGAATAAAGGCACTGAGTTTACCGCTACCACCTTCTATTTCTATTGGTTTTCCTGAACTGTAGCGATTTTCCTTAAGATCATATCCGCCCACAGCAGCATCCTCATAACCATCAAGGTACATGGCGTTGGCACGAACGAATCCTGACAGATCTGCGAGGTCTTTGGGATCAACAAAGGTGCGCTGTGCTTTAGGATCATGAAGTGCGGCAACATTGAACTGGTCCCAGGGTACTACAAAAAGGTTACCAGTTGCATAGCATCCGGCCCAGATCCTGCGGAAATCTTCTACAGGGTATTCCTCCTGTCCGACAACTGCAAAAATCATCCCCTGTTTACGTGCATTCTGACTTATCTGCCAGATACCGGACGGATTCAGGTTCGCTTTCCTTACTTCAGTAATACGATAATCAAAGCAACTTATGAAAGAGCGGTTATGGCTGGCATTGACACTGATAGTTATCTTGTGGCCTGCATACTTTTCTATTTGGTTTTGGAACCAGATATGAAATTCCAAAAGTTCATCATCGGGAATAGCATCTCTCTGATAATCCGCTCCTGTTCTTTTTGCCATTTTATCCCACCACCATTCTCCGAATTCTGGATCATCACGATGCAGACTGGTGGCTCCGTTATCAATCCACAATCTGGCTTCCTTCAATATCTCTTTCCTATACCCTGGATTTGCCGGATCAGCCCAGTATCTTTCACCCATTTTCAAAGCCTGGCCGTTCCCACCTTTTAATGCATAGTCAGGATTATATGTCATGGCATTCACCGAACCCTGAAACTGCCAACCCAGTGATTTAGCTTCTTTGATAAAGCTTTTGTCATTAATATAGGACCAGACACCCCAGGTGATGTGAAAGTCTTTTCCGGCGGTTATGATCCGTTCCCTGGGTACCTTTTCCTGTATGTGGAACAGCCTCATGCACACATCGCTGTACCGGGGTGATGCAGGAGGAAAAACTGCAGGTTGAGCGATTTCATGAAACAACTTTTTATCCGGCAACAACTGGGTTGTTGGAGGGAGCCATTCGGCAGGTTTGGGATTGGAGACCGTGAGAGGGAATGTGTCCGCGTAAACAATCATTTCCTTTTCAAGTAATGCTGTCATCTCCTTGAGTTTCGCAGTGTATTTGGATTCATCTGCGAGGTTTCGTAGCTCATACGGGTCATTTTTCAGATCGAAAAGCTGGGTCTTG
>CAYOLQ010000006.1:0-17654 GCA_964404825.1 uncultured Chitinophaga sp. | reverse complement strand
AATTGCGAAGAACCATCGATCTTCTTCAAATTGATTAGCGATAAGGGTAGCGGATGAGCTTCCAGCGGTCATCACGGATGGAGCGCTGGCAGTCGCGGTAAGCCGTGTAGAGTACTTCGCGGACTTTCTTTTCCTTCCCTGCCAGCATGGGAACAAGGCTTTTGCCCTCAACGCCGGCTGGAATTTTCGCGCCGGCAAAATCAGCAAATGTCGGGAACAAGTCCATAAGGTAGACAAGAGCATCACTTTTACCCTTTGGTATGCCATTACCGGCTATGATAAGCGGAACATGCATACCCCCGTATTCGTAAAGGTTTTGTTTTCCAAAAAGTCCGTGGTCTCCGAGTGAGAGGCCATTATCGCCACTGAATATAATTATCGTGTTATCCCACTCACCGCTGGCCTTTAATTCCGCAAAGATGCGTCCGATATGTTGGTCAATTCCTGTGATACATGCATAATAGTCGGCGATCTGTTGTTTTGTATCTTCGGGTGTGCGTGGCCAGGGGGCAAGCTTTTCATCACGTACAGTCATTTCTCCATTGTCCCAAGGGTGTTGCGGCATAAAAGCAGGTGAGAGGGGTATCTTTGCAGGATCATAAAGTTTATGAAACTGAGGCTCGGCAGAGCGTGGATCATGTGGTACTGGTGGCGCCAGGTAAACGTAGAAAGGCTTTGTTTCATGGATAGCAGCACGGTTCTTAAGAAACCCGATGGCGCTGTCGGCCAGGCGTTGGGAGCTATATGCACGATTGTTCTCCGGAGAATCACCGTTGGCATCGTCGATGATACTGGTTCCAAACTCTTCCAGACCTTTCGGGAAACCATTGCCCCTCTTTCCCATGTGCCAGGTCTGATAACCGGCAGCCTCGATTACACGAGGTAAATATGTTGCCGGATCTTCCGCATTATTTGCCGCTGCTGGCGCTCCCGGTATACGCTGCCAGGAGCGGCCGGTAAGCATCATGGTCCGGCTTGGCGTACAAACTGCTCCAGTCATTGATCCCATCGTGTAACAATTTGAAAAGGTCATGCCTCGTTCTGCCAGCTGGTCGAGATTAGGTGTCTGAATAATAGGATTTCCAAGTGCACGCAATCCGTCCGGGCGATGATCGTCAGTATGGATGTGAAGGATGTTGGGCAATCTGTGTGCTTGTGCCTGCGCGGTACTGCATCCTAATAGCGACAAACCTGCAAAAGTTATCGCTTTGAAATTTGAAGACATATTACTCATGTTTCTTTTTTTGTTTGTCAGACTATTTCAGTTGTTCCTGATAAAATTTATTTTATCCTCCGCTGAGAGCGGTGAATGATTAATAATAAAGAATAAAATAAAAACCAGTTTCTTCACAGAGAAATTTGAATATGAATTGTACTTAAAGAATATAAGGAAAAGAAAAATAATAAGTACATTTAATGATGTCTTTGTTCATTTATATGTTGGTTTGAAATTGCAGAAATTAAATTGAAAAACTAATCCAAAAAAACTTATAAAATTTATTCGGAGCTTTTTTTCATGAAAACAGGAAGTCTCGTTTAAACCGTTCGATCCCGAATTGAAAACACTATTTAAAAGTGAAATGCAAAACATCCCCATAAACCGTTATCAGTGGATGTATCATAACCGCACGAAATTCATATTGAATCCCCTTTTCCAGTCCATTGTGCTCAATTGTAAATTCACCTTCCTTACTTACTTCCAAAAGCCGGGTTTTCTCCCAATCCGTGTAGAGGATTTCTGCTATATCAACATATGTCCGGTACTCAAATCCAACCCTAACCGGCCCAGAGCCACCCATTTTTAACAGATTCCCGTTAAGTTTTACTTTTCCGTTTAATCCATTGACACTTTTTGTTTCAATTACCGGAAAATCAAAAGCAGGTAATACATTTTCAAGTTTTACAACTATCGGATTCGGCCATTTCTTATTGTTATATATACGCTGTGCCCTGACTACTGATATTTGCAGTCCGTTATCTTTCTGAACGAAGCTGGAACGGACATTTGCTTCAGGTGAGTATTCTAAAACTTCATCATTTTGACCCAGAATACTTATTTTTGTTTCCTGAGTGGATTTTACTGAACCCAGTACAAATTCCTTTCGTTTACCCAGGGGCCAATCGGGAATTCCTGTGATGATTGCATAAACCGTTTCCCTGTCTGCTGATGCTGTAAACCAGATGTTTTCCTCCCTTGGCACAATCCATGGACGTACATTATATATTGCTTCATGATTAATGAAATTCCATGCTGCCAATTCCCTCAGGCGTGTTTCTTCCTCATAGGCAATGTAACCTTCCGGATGTGGGCCAACATTGAGAAGGAGGTTTCCACCTTTAGCCCTCGTCTCTACCAGTATTTCAATTAGCCGGCCTGCTGATTTCATGTTATCATTGGTAGGTTTGTATGCCCATTGGGTACCCATCGTAATGCATGATTCCCACAACCGGTCATCGGTCTGGCCAAGTATATTTTGCTCAGGTGTTGGAACAGCACCTCTTGTTACTACCAGGTCTGGCTGTAGCTTCCAGGCTTCGTACTTGCAGATTTCCTCGTATTGCCCATCAATAAAAAGTACGTCGATCTTCCCGTAATTGGTAAACAATTCATGGGTTTGTTTTTGAATTAATTCATTATAAAGGATTTGTTTTTCCTGATCCATTTCCAGTCGTTTATCATGGATACGGTTTATTGTTATGTCATGATCGTATAAAAACTTAAAGTCTTCAGGCGAATAATAAAAGCCTACAGCCAATCCTGCTTTCCGTGTTCCTTCAACAAATTCTTTTAGTAAATCCTTTTCATAGGCAGTTTCAGTAATCTTAAAATCAGTTGTTTCAGTGTCCCACATGCAAAATCCGCTATGATGCTTCGTAGTAAAAACAATATATTTCATACCCGCCAGTTTCGCCAATTGTGCTATCTGGTATGCATCATATTTTACCGGATTAAAAGTTTTCGGGAGCTCAAAAATATACCGGTTCAGGTATTCCTCAGATGCGCCAACCATCGAATGACTTATCACAATGCCTAACTGACTGTCAAAAGAAAAGTGAATAAACATTCCGAAACCCAGATCACGCAGCCACTCTTCTCTTTCCGGTTTATTCAGGTTACCAGTTCCTACTCCGGCTTCGATCTGTTCATTCTGGGCAGAAACTAGCAGGATGTTAAATGTAAAGAGGATCAATAGATAAAATATTTTCATAATAATAAGTTTATTAAAGTGTGATGAAGGAACTCCTTGCCCCTGATTTTCTTAACTGGCGCCATATGATTTGAAAGTTCACTTTAATAATATTTTATATACTATTTGAACCTTTCGTGAAAATCTATTGTCAACCCCATATTACCCTGATCCAGAGGAACAAATCCATTCTTTAAGACTATGCTTGATGGATCCATATTAAAATCACCATTTTCAGGATCTTTAAACAAAGGATCAACGATCATCCCCTTTTTATCAATATTCAACATTTGAAGTTTGTCCATTAGTTCCTTCATTTCGTTTGAATGATCTTTCCAAAAGTAGAAATTATGATCCACTATACTAAAGCCGGATTCATTTCTGGCGAGATCCAGCCTGAAATATGGACGCGTCTTCCCATCATGCCAGATAATATTTCGCATGATCAGACAGTCAGTAAAGCCTTTTGTTGAATTCTTGTAATCAAAATAATAATCAAGGAGTTTCCCGGGTTCCTCAGAAAGTCCAACCTCCCGGCATGAAGCTACTATGTTATTGAATGCTAAATTATTGGCACTTGAAGATATTCCTCCTGAAAATTTCCAGATTATATTTCCAAACACATATGTGTTCATCTGAAATGCGTCGGTTCGTATACCTACTCCCCAGGCATCGGGGGTACTATGAATGAAGTTATTTCTGATCACGTTGTATGGACCAGCATCGCTGATATATATGCCATTACCATCACCCATATAGTTCATAACATCAAATATCTCATTATTTTCAATGATATTCATTCGGTTATGGTTCATATTTAAATAAGAGCCAACGAGCCGGAAATTATACAGGCTGTCAAAAGCCCCGGCTGCATTTCCTCCGGGACCTCCAAGGGGATCACCAATTTCGTCCCATCTTACAGATCTCGAGTTTTCCCTGATGTATAAACCCACACTAAATCCGGGAGGGCCGCCATGCCAGTTATAATGCCGGAGACTATCGGTGCCATCAATATAATTTTTTCTTGATTCATGAATAAACCATGGCCGGTAGCCGGTTATTACCATACCAGAATATGGCATCTTCGAAATTTCATTATGGCTTATCAGGTTCTCACTTGTCTGAGAGAGGATAATTGCAGAACTATGCCAATATAACCTGCTTGCATCAGTGATTTTATTATTTGAAATTATATTTTTTGTGTTTACATCCTTTGTACCAAGGCCGTATCCTCCAAGGAATATTCCTGTACCACCGATTCCATGTATATAATTGTTTCTTACGGTTATGTTACGGCAATATAGATCCAGACGCACTCCAACACCACCACCTGCTGAAAATTCGCATTTCTCTAGGATACAATCTTCCGCTCCCCTGAATCGGAAAAAAGCATTATCAGTATCAAATAGTTCCCAGTCATGCTGAATACCAGCATCTGTATCCTTAAAGGTATATCGGTCGTTATGTTTAAAAGAAATTCCACTGAAAATCAAATTTTTTACTGGAATATCATTTCGTCCTGTTAAATCATTAAATCCTTCAACCCTAATAAATTCCTGCAATAGAGGGATTAAAACATCATCGCCTGGTTTTTCCGATTTTGGCCAATAAAAAACTTTCCCCAGTTTGCTGTTGATGCACCATGTTCCCGGTTCCGTCATCCCTTCGATGGAGTTTTCGATCCATGCATGTTCATCGGGAAAGCGATCAAACCTCTCATTCGTGAGGAAATAGGTTCCGTTCACACTGGTTTTAATGGAACGCTCCTTTAGGTTAATTGATTCAATAGGTAGATTATTCATAGTCCAAAGGCACCAGGGCCTGATCACAAGTTCCATATCCTGCAAATTATCCCAGTTTTTCAATTCTGCTTTTTCGTTCACGTACATGACGTTAAATGACCGCAAATGGCTCTGCCCGTCTCTTCCGAATGCATCGATCCTCGATTTGAAGCCTTTGCTCCTGGACCGGCGCAGCATATTGTCGCCATCAAACAGGCACCTGGGAACTTCCAAATCCTTTGGAAAAACTGTTTCATAGACTTTGCCTTTTGCCTGTGGCGGTAATCCTTTAATCGCCTTTGATTTTACCCAGCCTGTAAGTCTAAGTCCGGAAGTAAGCACAGGTACCTCACCGGGATATGCTGCCCAGGTAATAAACTGTCCGGGCTGTCCTCCATCCTCCAACCCAAGAATCAGGGTTTGGTCCATGAAATGCACCCCTCCTCGAAGCAAGATTGTAATATCTTCCTGGTTTTTGGCTTTTATTGTCCTTACCATTTCCTGAGCCTGGAATAAGGTTTGGAGGGGGCTTTGTTCAGTACCCGGATTGTTATCATTCCCTATGGGAGAGACATAAATCAGTGTCTGGCTATGAGTTAGTCCAAACACCATTATAAGGCAAAATACGAGAAGTGATTTCATGATTCCTAAGAATTAATAGTAGTTAGAATTTGATCCATTATTGAGGAAAGGCCGGGATCCCAATCCCGGTTACCAAGGCATCAGGAACCTCTTTTACCCTGATGTCCATTTTGGTGTTGGAGTAGAAAATAAGGTGTCTTTTCCCTAAGTGTAGGAGTTGCGGGTATTGTGCAGAGCGCTTCATTCCAAAGGTTTTGGACAAGTCATTTGTAAATTTCTTATCCTCCAGACCCGATAAAATAATCCTGGGTGAATCAAAATAAATGCCTGCGTTTTGTTTATCCTCAGGTATGCCTTTTGTGAGCAAAGGCAATTCCCTGCCTACCACAACATGCATGGGATCGCGGTTCAACCAGCGCCCCGACCAACCGTCACCTGAATAATCATTCCTGTTGGAGAAAAGAAAATAAATTCTCCCGTCGTCTGAACTGCTGATCTGGCAAGGTCCGCATACATGCCTGAGCAGCTCGCCTCCCGGCCTGTTTCTCAGGGGCAATGGTTTGCTCCATGTTTTTCCATAATCATTGCTTACAGAATATACTGGGTAACCGTTCATCACACGCATGGTACAGATCACCTTACCGCTGGGCAGCAGTGCCATAAAAGGTTCCTGAAGAAAATGCAACTTGTTGTCGAGATCATCGTGGAACCAGAGACCTTCAGAACCTGAGGGTGTAACATTAAAGAGGAGTTTTTCAGGGTCTGACTCGGTAAGGATGTTTTCTGCCCTGAGGAAAAAAACTTCGCAGTTCCAGTATTGCGGATAGGAACCGATGGAGCCCGGACCATCGGTTTTATGAAGAGCTCCGGCTCTAATAGCGCCTTCAACTCCCAGGTCAGAACTCATTTTGGTAAATCCCATCAGCATGGCACCATCAGGCATCAATAACGGGAAACCGGTATTCCAGCCATGGATGTCTTCTCCTTTATTGTCAAGGCTGTGGCGGGGCATGGGGATTGGATATCGTTTGCTCCAGGTCTGGCCGGTATCATCGGAGAAGCGGAAATAAATCCTTCCTGCATCCCTTTTAACATTCTGGTTTTCGTCGTACCAGTAAAACGTATAAAACCGGCCTGTATGGGGAACGCAAAAGACCATGGCCCAGGATCCGGGTCTTTTGTCTGCAGCTCTTTCAATGTCAACGGGTGCCATCCAGGTTTTGCCTCCATCGTAACTGGTACTCGATACTACACTCTGATCCTTTTCAGACTCCCTGGAAGCCTGTGTCCACACCACCACCATGGTACCGTCGCTTTTTACTGCAACCGAAGGTTGCTGGTTAGTAGCATGATTACCAGGGCCATTGTTATATATATTGGTGAAGTTTGCGTCAATGGATGGATCATATACTTCATTTCCGAAAGTGTATGTCTGCCTTTCCGGCCATATAAACGGAGATCTCCAGTCGGGTGGTAAATCTAATCCGGGAGTCTGCTGAGCAAGCAGAATGCCTTTTAAAAGGGAAAACAGTAGTAAGCTCGAAAGTAGTTTTTTCATTAATAAAGGATAATAGGATTCATATCGTAACATTAATGTCGCTGCCAGAAGGCTTAACCTGCGTAAATACCTGCATGGTTTAAAATAAAGCAAGTGAAAACAGAAGGATTTTCATACATGACAGTTAAAGAATGTTCAAATTATTGCACGGGTACTTTTGCAACAATTTTTTCGACCTTTCCTTCGGAAATTCCCGGAGAATGAACATCTTCAGGGAAAAATACCGCAAATTCACCAGGAGAAACCGTAACATATGAAGAGGATGGATCCTTAAAGAAAATAATATCTTTTTCCTCATTGTAGCCCTCTTTAACGGCATTGCATCGGGAAAGGCCTGACCAGCCCATTTGTTCAATCCCGCTGACAACTACCTGAATATCGATATACTTTCTATGTGCTTCGGGTCTTGCTTCATCCATTCGCTTACCCTGGTAATGATAACCGGTAATAACGATCTTACCGTTTTCAATCACTTCCCTTACATTGTTTAAACAAAACGAATGCAGATCAACCGATTTAAGATAATCGAAGACAATTTTAAAATCCTTGCGAATTTGTTCGGTTGTTTGTGTGTGCTCAAGTGAACCTAAAATCATAATTATGGGTTATTAGTAAGACTTAGTTATTATAAGTATTAAATGTGAACTTGCACTGTAGCGGGAATTCACATCATGCGGTTTCAATTTAAAATAACACCCTTCTGTAAAAGGTTTCTGTACAAAGAAGAAGTTAAGCAGGATAATGTACTGATTAAAAGAATGGAAATTCAAACAGATCAGCTCATTTTTAGACGGAATTGTTTAAACACCCGTTTTCTGCCTTATTCTTTATAATAACTTTTCAGTTCAATTAAGGGAGGATAATATTCTTTCAGAATATTTCAGGTGAAGTCCCCCACCACGTTTATTCTCTCACTCTAAAATCTCATAACAAACCAGCCTCTCATCGCTTCTAGCATAAATTTTCCTGCCAGCAAAAGCCGGGTGCGCCCAGGTAACGCCGCCTCTCGGATTTGGGGACAACTTCACCGGCAAGATAAGGGTTACCCTGCCCATATCCTTGAAGCCGGCAGGGGATAGTTTTCCAAGGATCAGCTCGCCCAGTTCGTTAAAAGCCCAGAAATTTCCAGCTTGCTTAACCAAATGGGCATTTGCCCAGCGGCCAAAGGGAACCAGTGTACTGTCAGTCCAGATGCGGTCCCCGTTCTTTAAATCCAGGCAGCGAAATTCACCGTAACTGTCAATTCCATATATATACCCTTCCTGAATAAGGGGTGTAGAGATACAGCAATGCAATGCATCGGTTTTTCGTTCGTTTTCTCCTGCTCTTTCCCATACCAGATCTGCTGCCTGGGTTTTCTCATCCAGCTTAATCAGCATGGACCCTTCCCAGAAACTGCTCAGAAAAAGATAGGGCTCTGAATACACAGGTGTAGGGATATTAATGACATCTTTTTTCCGGTTAAAGGGAATTTTCCAGTAGATCTCCCCATTTGAAGGATTCAATCCTGCCACGTTATCCCCTGTCCAGCAAACCAGAACTCTCTTTCCTGCCTGTTCAACAACAATGGGTGAAGAATAAGAAGCATTGTCAGAAAGTGCTTTCCATACTTCTTTTCCGCTGAGTTTTTCAAATGCCACCAGGCAGGCATCAGGAGTTCCTCCCATCTGGACAATTACAAGGCCATCCTCTACTAATGGAGAGGAAGAAAGTCCCCAGACGGGGATACTGGCATTGTAATCTTTTTTCCCGTCAACATACCATAATACCTTTCCGGAAGATGTATCCAGGCAAAACAAGTCTCCCATGGTACCAAATGAGTATGCCCGGCTTTCATCGATCAGAACAGATGCCCTTGGGCCGGTAGGATACCCCACAACATATGAACACTCGTATTGATGGATCCATATCTGATCTCCTGTTTTTGCATCAAAACATAGTACTCTCTCGTATTTCACAGTTTCTCCCACATAATCCATTACATACACCTTTCCATCCTTTACGGTGGGTCCACTATATCCCGCTCCGACCGGAACCTCCCATATTTTTTGGAGGTCGTCTGCTTCCAATGATTCCTTTTTAAGATCGAGGTGCCATCTGGCATTACGATCTGGACCCATCCATTGATGCCAGTTGTGAATCTCCGGGTTTTCCTGGCTTAATGCCGGTGAAATATAACTGGAGAAAATTAAGAAAGTAAACAATATCATCAGGGCATATTCCGGGGAACGATTCGAACTCATATTGGGAAATTTCATTTGTTAAACTTAGCAGAAGGTGGAAAATGGAATATTCATCAAACGAATCCAATTTCTGAATATAAGAGAATGAATTGCAGGAATTGTACTTAAAACCGGAAATTATTTTTATTGTTTCTGATTTTGCCAACCATAAACCCTTCGCTGACCCAAATAAGACCAACAGAAACAGAATTTTTATATTAATCCTTACGACTGATTTTATACAAATAATTGCTGGTCCTTAAAAGAATTGAACCCTCAATAAATGAAGGAGTGGCCCATATCTCACCATCGAGCTTGTTTTCAGCAAGGATTCCCATAGTCCTGCCTTGTTTAAAAACGTAGGTAATGCCCTGGGTAGAGCTGAAATAAATATTTCCTGAAGCAGCAACGGGCGATGAGTTGAATTTTCCCTTCATCCTGTTTGTCCATATAACTTGTCCATTTATAGCATCAAGACAGAAAATATTGCTCTTTGAATCAATAGTATAGATAAGTCCGTCTTTAGCAACCGGCGTTGATAACTGAAGGATAGGAGCCTGCATCTTCCAGAGGATATTGCTTTCGCCTATGTCACCTGATCCATTAGGGTTTACTGCCAGCAATTCTGAATACCTCTCACCTTCTTTCGGGTTTATGAGGCTCGTATAAAAGTACAGGTTCCCTTTATACGTAAAAGGCATTGAAACTGAAGTATCTTCCCCCCCTATAATTCTCCAGACTTCCTCACCCGTTTCAATATTATAGGCAATGCATACTGCCGAACCATTTGAAATAAGGAGCTCTTTGCCATTTATATTCATAACAATTGGTGTGGTGTAGGCTTTTTTGCCAATAGGTAAAAGCGGTTCATAACATTCTACCGGCCGGTTAATTTTCCATAAATTTTCCCCGGTGCGTTTATCGAGGGCAACAAGATATTGAACATCCGTTCCCTCCAGGTGCAGGATAAGTTTGTTTCCGTGAATTATTGGAGAAGAGCCCGGACCCTGAACATGTTCGCAATACAAATCGGTCCTTTTCCATACGATCCTGCCATTGCTGGTATTGATGCAGGCAGTCCCATATTGACCGAAATGCACATATACAAATCCATTTTCAATACAAGGGGTTGGTGTGGCATAGGAGTTTACAGCATGGATGCTGTAAATGGAATCAGGTTCAAATAATTTTATAAGGTTTCGGATGCTGCCTGTCTCGAAGTCGATGCAGACAGCAGACATTTCCATCCCATCTGCAGAAGCAGTCGTAAACCATACCTGGTCTCCATATACCACGGGAGATGACCATCCTCTGCCCGGGATAGATGTTTTCCATATAATGTTGGTGGAATCGTTCCATTCAACCGGGTAAGACTTATCATCTGCAAGACCGTTTAAATGGCTCCCCCTGAAATGGGTCCAGTTCCGGGTATTTTCCTGTGCTTTTACTTTCTCCACCTGTAAGAAAAAAAACAGCACTGCAATGATGGTAAAGATTTTTTTATTCATTTTTCAATCCCTTTTAAAGTAATTTCAGACAACACATATGTACCAGAGAACATCGGCGTACCAGTAAAATGTAATAAAGTTACTAATTCCATCTGCATACAAAAATTATGGGCCCCCGAATATAGAGTATCCAGGTTATAATTTGTAACTAAATAAGCAAAAGAAAATGAAGGATTGTTAATAAAAATATTTACTCAAACTGTTAGCAGTAAATAATTAAAACTCATTTTTGGGGCTGTAAACCCTGGCTCACGGGCAAAAGATTTTGAACTGGCTCCTTCCTGGCTTACCGATTGTGATCTGGCATACAATGAGATGCCCATATTTTTGATCAACAAAACTGAATAGTTGCCAAATTATTAAGTCTTTGAGAGATTGTTTATATTTGCATATACATTGATAAAAAACAATCCCAGTAAAAAACAAATTCAATAATGAGACTGTTTTTTTTAACATTCATATTTTTTAGCTTTTCTCTTTTATCTCATGCCCAAAGAAGTAAAGTCATTTCGGTATTTCAGCTAATAGAAACCGCAAAATATGACGAAGCCAAAAAGGCCATCGAAGAAGCAATAACCGATGAAATGACAAAGGAATGGCCCAAAACATGGTATGCCAGGGGGTTGTTGTGCCAGACTGCTTATGAAAAGAAGAAAACAGAACTTTACCCTGATCAGCTTTTTGAAGCCTTCTATTCTTATGAGAAAGCACTCACTCTTGATTTAAGGGGACGAATTGAAGTACAAGTGGCACCCAGGTATACGCTTCTGGCAAATGAATTTCAGAAGTTAGGAGAAAAAAATTTCAGTTCCAGGAAATACAAGGATGCGCTGAGAGCATTTGAAAAAGCTCTTCAGATCAACCGGAGTTCTATTCTTTCATTGCAGTTGGATACAAGCCTTGTTTATAATACTGCCCTGGCCGCATACGAGGCCAAAGAGTGGGAAAAAGCAACCGGATACCTCAGCATACTGCATAGAGATAATTATTCCCCTAATGTCTCACATTTATTATATGCGGTATATCTTGAGCAACGCGATACACTTTCTGCTAAAAGGGTCCTGATGGAAGGCATCCAAAACCATAAAAAGAATGAAGATCTGGTTCTTCTGTTGGTTGATCTGCTTTTTCAAACTGATGATTCCGAGAAGGCAGTAAGAATCCTCGACTCTTTATCAATAGCAAACCCTTCAATCTATATCTTCCCTTATACAAAAGGATTGGTCTTTCAGAAAACATCACAATACAGAGATGCCATCATTGCTTATGAACAGGCTGTCAATCTGGCACCTAATGAAATTAATATATATGCAAACATTGGAACATGTTACTATAACATCGGTGTGGAAATTGACGAGAATGCAAGAACCATTAAAAATAATAAGACCTTTCTTGAAGAAAAAGCAAAATCAGTGGCCGCATTTGAATCCGCTGTTGAATGGCTTGAGAAAGCTTTTGAAAAAGAACCAAAAAATCAGCAGATTATCTCCAAGCTTTATCGACTTTATAACGCTCTTCTCATAACCGATAAAACAGAAAGTTTAAAGAAGCAAATTCGCTAGAACTTGAATAAAAGGGTCAAACCAAGAAATTCCTTAAACTGAAGCTTCGGAACTTTTTTTATACTCCCATCCGGTAATTTGATAGGATTTTCATTTTTATCCAACACAGGGAAACGAATATCGTCATCATATATAAAATGAAGATTTAGACGGATCGTAAAATACCAGTTAATTATTTTATCCAGGGTTATTTCCCAATCTATATCAATATTCCCGGGATGATCAAGGTAGCTGGAAAAGAGTCGTACAGAATTTGAGATAATCATATCTTCCATAATACTTAAACTGTTTTTTATCATTAGCTGTCCTCCCATCTCCTGCTTCGCCCGCATATCTTTTGCTATTCCGTGTGTAGTCTGATTAATTCTTGCTGTATCAAGTACAAAGGTGTTTTTATACGACAGCATCGAAAAGTTAAGAGAGGTTTCTTTGAAAGGTTTATATTCGAAACCCACACCAATTGTAAATGTCCCGGGATTAAGGAATCTGGATACAACTACCGAATCATTGGGATATTTATACCCTTTTGCGATCTGGTTCTTCATATAAAAAATAGCACTGAAATCAACCTTTTCTTTTATTACCTTGTTGTATTGTGAGTTTAATTCAAAAATATCGGTAATTGTTCTTAATCCGTTTTCCTGTGTTATGATGTTTCCGTACCTTATCCTTCCGCTGCTGGTCCACTCCGTTTTGGCTAAGGCATTTGTGTATTTCGCTGTACCAAGTATGTCAAGTGCACTTGACAGAGAGTTTTCACCCTTCGACCAGTTAGAGAGATAGGTCTGGTTCAGTGAGAGTGAACTGGAAAGCTTATAATTCCAGAAAACAGGTATAGGTTTTAATGGTTCAAGCTTTACAAGAGAACTTTCAGGCTTTACTATGGTAAAAGGAATATCATCTGCCATTACTTTCTCCATTCGATGAACATTAATGTCTTCTTCCAGAATGAAGGTGAGATTATTTTTCGTGGGATTACCCATCCAGATTGTTATGGAATCATTTCTCATATTCTTGACCCAAAAACGGTAAAGGTCATCATTCTCATTGGTTAACCAGAATGGGGTTCTTTTACCCGTTATATCATTAATATATAAAAGCAATGAATCACGGGCAACCGTATGTGTTAGCAGGGTATTCACTGCAATACGAAGGGAGTCTGGCATTTTCTCATTAGGAACAATATAAAACGGGGACTCTTTGTTGGCAATAATTTTTTCTGAAATAAATGAGATCACGATTTTACTGGAATCGGGAAGAAACCTGAGGGTTTTATTACTACCAGGAGAAAGAATAGATGGAACAATACGCTTATTAACTATTTGATGCATCTGAATTTCTTTAGAAACAAGGTATGCCGTATCAATGATCGTTTCAATTATGGTATCCTCATCCAGCAAGAGATAATCGATCATTGCTTCCATTTCTTGTATGTTTTGGACATATTGAGAATCCGGGGTAGCGAATACCTTTTTAACTGCTGTCTTTTTCGTTATGAACGGTTCTTTCTCCAGAACCAAATTGTTCATAATAAAGGTTGAATCGTTTAGCCATCTTAACGGGATGGTATCATTCCGGATAACATCAACCTTTGTAAGGAGTATGGAATGGTAATTAAACCTGAAAAGACGGCTTTGGACACTGTCAAACGGTTCATTGAAATGATCAACCAGCCTCTCCAGGGAAAACTTCATTGTATCCCCGTGAGAACGCCATAAATTATCCTTTTTCAGAAGATCATTGATATACTCTGATGCCGATGATGTTGTGAAAATAATAGGTTCTGAAGGAATTGAGTCAGTATCAGTGAATGGCGTATCCACATTTTGTGCGGATGTAAGCCATATCATCATCGAGCCAATTAATACTAATATAATTCGGCGCATAATAACTAAATTGTGATGAATATTTTCAGAGCTATAAAATAAAGCTATTTATAGCATTCATTTCCAATTTTTCAATTTTGAGTCCACTCAAAAAAGTCCATACACATGAAAAATTAAATATGCATTTTTTTTCTGAATATTTCTGCAAAAATGCCAGAGATGTTGAAAAATTTTAAAAAGCAAAATGGATGCCCACTGTCATTTTTTCAACACCTGCAGAGAGAAAGATTTTCACCGGAGGTGCTTAAAAGGCGAAACAAAGTTGAAGCTTTCATTTTTCTTGCTCTTTATTTATTGAATCTGTATGTGTAAATTTCATCTTTTTATATTTAACCGGACACAGTGATAATAAATAATTATTTTTCTGAATATAAAAAAAAAGTTATTCATACTTCAGGGATTCATTCGGTAGAAGAAGTGAGGATTTCCAGGAAATATAGAATGTTGCGAAAAAGGTAATAAAAGCTGTCAAGCCTAATGCAGCGATGAACATCCAGAGAGACATGTCTATTCTGTAAGCAAAATTCTGCAGCCATTTATTCATAAGGATCCAGGATAATGGTAAGCCGAAAACCGCTGCTGCTGCAACCATTTGTAAAATCTCTTTATTGAACAATACTAAAATATCCATACTTGTTGCGCCAAATGTTTTTCGCACGCCGATTTCTTTCACTCTTTTTGCGGCAGAATATCTGGCATAGCCAAATAAACCAAGACATGAGATGAGAATTGCCATAGAGGATCCCAATGAAATTGACCTTCCGAAATTTTTTTCCGCCCGGTATTGATCCTGGTAATTGTCTTCAAGATATCTGTAAATAAACCATTCTCCCGGAAAGATTTCTGTCCAGGCTTTCTCAATAAGCGGAATAGTTGCCTGAATATTTTCGGGTGAAATTCTGAATGAATAATAGCCAATATTAAAACGCCATTTCAGGCTTTTAAAGATTATTACAGGAGTAAGCTCCTGTTTGAGAGAGAGATGATGAAAGTCTTTAACAACCCCTTGTACAATATAATTCAAACCATCAACAGTGATCATTTCACCGGGTGCTTCCTCCGGACTTTTAAATCCGATTCTTTTTGCCGCGATTTCGTTAAGTATTACTTCTTCCCCAGGATACTTGTCTGTATCAGTGAAATTGCGGCCTGCAATCAAATTCAGCTTGTAAGTATCAATGTAACCCGGGTCGAAGTTCAATACCTGGAAGTAAGTTTGTTTGTCTGGTTCATTACCAGTACGGGAAACATTATCGGAATGAAAAAGGAAATCCTTCCCCGGAACCGATGATGAAGAACAAAAACCCAGTACTCCCGGAATATTTGCCATCCTGTCGCGAAAAACCAATAGTTTTCCCTGATCATATTGTTTTTGACGTGCAGTCATCGGGCTGTAGGAAAAGATAATCGATTCCGGCTCAAATCCCGGATCTTTTTTCTGTATGTACTGAAGTTGATAATAAACAACAATGCTCCCGGCAATAAGGAAAATAGAAATTGCAAACTGAACAGTTACGAGCAGTTTGCGGGTTATAATCCCCCCTGAACCAGAAATGATCCTTTTTTTAAGCATCTCCTGCAGACTTCTTGACCGCAGGTGCAAGAGAGGTATGATGAGTGTTAAAAGAGCACTTAAAATTATTATCGTGGAAATAAGGATAACCGAGTGAATACCCGGAATAGTTCCCGGAACAAGTTCTTTTAGCGCGTAATATCCGATTAGAAATGAGAAAATACCAGCTGAAAGACTTATTAAGAATTCCTTTACAAATCCAAATAATAAAATGTCTGAAACCCTTGCACCATGAATTCTCCTGATAGCAGAATTAAATGACTGGTCATAAAAATCCATTACCGAGAGATTGATAAAGTTTACAATGCTTATAATCAGAACAATTAAAGCAACCAGTATCATGGTATAAACCTGTACAATACTGCCGTTCATTTTCCATTCTTCGGTGAGATGTGATTTAAGATGGATATCGGTGATGGGCTGAAAAATAAGGTCTATCCTCGATGAACTGAAACCTGAAGGAAGATTTTCAGGTTTGATCAGCGATTCCGCTTTCATTTCCAGCTCTTTTATATCTGTACCCTCCTTGACCAGAATATAGCTGTAACCGTACCATTTTCCCCATGATCCGGCATCATACGGACCCGGCGGGATGTATTCGAAAGGTTTGCTCCTGTCGAGTTTACTGGTTGAAACATTGTAATTTGCCTGGTAGGCACGAAGTGTAGGTATTGTTAAAAGCAGGTCGAAGCTGAGATGACTGTTTTCCGGGATATCCTCAAAAACTGCGCTGACATATAATTCCCATGAATTTACTTTCAAAGATCTGCCAATCGGGTTTTTATCGCCATAGATTTTTCTGGCAAGAGATTCCGAGATCAGGACAGATGTAAGATCAGAAAACAGCGATGAAGATTCCTGCGCAATGATTTTTCTTTTAAGGACATCAAAAATGCTGGTGTCTGCATAAAACATCTTAACATCCTGTACCTGAGCATCGGGAGTAAATACGGTTATCATATCACGGTGAAACCTAACCCTTGCCTCCACTTCAGGAAGCTCCTCCAGCATCACATCCGTAACTCCCCGGTAAGTGCAAGCCATGCTTAACTGCAATTCATTGTTCCGGTACTGTTCAAATGCAATCCGGTATATTCTGTCTTTATTTTCCCAAAACCGGTCATAGTTTAATTCTTTTGTGACCCACCCAATAATAACTATCGAGACAGCAAAACCAACTAAAAGGCTTAGAAACCTTACAATGGATAAAAAACCCGATCTTCGGTACTGGCGAAAGAGGATCCGTATGTTCATATCTGGTTTGAAAATGATTTTACCATAACAGGTAGTAAATTTTAATGATTGAAGAATAATTCATAAGACTAATTAGACCGGATTAATTTTAAAATTTATTCACAATAAGATTGAATAAACCTTAAAATGTACTTATGATTTTCAGGTTAAAATCGAAGGGGCGGAGACGCCTCCCATATAGTTGCAGCGATATGACCCTGGGGTATCTCTTTGGTGGCCCAGTAATACATGACCACGAGATTGTTTTTATGGTTTGTCACCAGCCGGGCATATCCCATATCCGAACTGTTGTCCTTGCCCCGTTGAAAATCGTCGCGTGCCACCAGTTCGTCGCCCCAGGTTTTACCACCATCGGAACTAAGACGTATCATTATTCTGGCTGTCCTCCGGTCTCCATAGGCACAAGCGATCCTGCCGTCTTTGAGCGCCACCAGGGCCGGAGGATTGCCGTTCTGCATCGCGCCGCCGGTTTCACCGACGCGGCTCAGAAAGGTCCAGGTTTTTCCGTTATCTGCAGAACCATACGCATCAACGTGTCCC
>CAYOLQ010000005.1:65569-72845 GCA_964404825.1 uncultured Chitinophaga sp. | reverse complement strand
GCTAACGGAGAAAAAGAGAGCATCGAAGTTGCCCATACCTATAATGAGAATCAAATCGAATGGTTTAAAACGGGATCAGCTCTTAACCTTATCCAAAGAAAAGAAGGAAAGTTCTAGAGGCATTGTTCAGGTATTTCGGCTTTTTTGAATCAATACTTATGAAGTACTTTTCTGACTAACAATCATGCTCAAAATTCCTGATTTTAATTACCAAAATCCCTGAACAGATAATATACCTGAGCCTCATATGTCACTTGAAAAAAAAATATATGCCTTTGCAACTCTTGGCAAATTTCTGAAGCAATTTGATTCAGTAAGTTTCAATGAGGATTCTGATCTTTCCGGAATTAACGAATTATATGCTAACGAATTTCTGATTGCTATAAAAGAAGCAGAGGTTTATAATCCATGGTTTTCAAGGGAATTCATTCTCTATTCCTTTAATTCATTTGCAGAGATGCTTGAGGAAAACAAATTGAATGAATGGGTGAAAAATTATCCGGATATCGGAAAGCCCCGCAAACAAAAGTTACGTGTTGGAATCGTAATGGCTGGTAATATTCCTCTTGTTGGTTTTCACGACTTCCTTTCTGTATGCCTTTCAGGACATCAGGCAATAGTAAAAATGTCCTCCAAAGATGAAAAACTCCTTCCACTGGTATATAAAGTTTTATGCCATTGTGATAGTGATTTAATTGCTTCAGCAAGCATTCTGAATGAACCTATTAAAAATATCGATGCGGTTATTGCAACAGGAAGCGATAATTCAGCAAGATATTTTGAGTATTATTTCGGCAAATATCCCCATCTGATAAGAAAGAACAGGAACTCCGCAGCAATTCTTACAGGAGAAGAATCGGCTGAAGATTATAAAAAACTTGCCGATGATATTTTTCTCTACTTTGGAATGGGGTGCAGAAATGTATCTAAAATATTTATCCCGGTTGGATTCAATATTCCCCGTTTACTCGACAATTTTGAAACCTATTCGTATCTTTACAATCATAATAAATATGCAAACAATTACGATTACCATAAAGCAATTTATCTGGTTAATCTTATAAAACATTACGACACCGGATACCTTTTGTTAAAAGAAGACGCTGGATATTCAAGTCCGGTTGGCGTTGTCTATTATGAGTTTTATGATTCGGAGGAAAATCTGAGAGCGAGAATTGAAGCAGATGAGCAAAAAATTCAGTGTCTGATTGGCCGAAAGGAATTCTCCGGAAAAGTTACAGGTTTCGGAACAAGTCAGAGACCCGGATTAATTGATTTTGCGGACAATGCCGATACATTGGAATTTTTACTTAACTTATCCAAAAAATAGATAGAAATGGTCTATAAGTTCAGATTGTTATCACATGAAATCAAAGATTTCGTCCGGGATATCGAAATTAAAGGAAACCAGACATTTTTCGATTTCCATAAGGCTATCCAGGATGACCTAAACTACGACAGCTCTCAGATAGCTTCATTCTTCCTGACAAATCAGCTGTGGGAAAAAGAACAGGAATTCATCCTTTTCGACATGTCGGATGTTCCAAATGCAGCCCTTATTGCAATGGACCGTGCAAGATTGCGCGATTACGTTAAGGATCCAAAACAAAGATTGATTTATATCTTCGATATATTTAATGAAAGAGGAGTATTTATTGAACTTGTTGACACTCAGGAAGAAGTTCGTTATTCCGATTATCCTGCGGTAGTTTTTTCCAAAGGGGCTGCACCTCAGCAGATTCTTTTTGGAAACCGTGATTTCGGTACCATTATCGAAGATGATAATTCTGCATTTAATTTTAACGACCAGTACGACGAAAGTGCAAAGGCAGGACTCCCGGGTGAACTGGATACCAATGAAGATGAAGACTTCTCCGATGACGTATCTTCAGATTTCAGCGACGATGGTGATGGCGAATCCAAAGACGAATAAAGAACTCATTGTTATTGCAGGTCCTACTGCCATAGGTAAAACCGCTCTAAGCATAGGAATTGCTGAAATGTTGAAAACAGAAGTCATTTCAGCCGATTCCCGACAGATATATAAGGAACTTAACATAGGTACTGCTGTACCGTCAGCTGAAGAATTAAAGCGCGTAAAGCATCACTTTATTCAGAATATTTCAATCAACGATTATTACAATGCCAGTAAATATGAAGATGATGTGAATCATTTGCTGGAAAAGCTTTTCAGAAAATATGATAAGGTAATTCTTTGCGGGGGATCGGGAATGTATATCGATGCGGTTTGTAAAGGAATAGACCAGCTACCTGAAATCGATCCTGCATTAAGAAACAAAATCCAGTTGCAGTATGAAAATGAAGGTTTAGAAAGCCTTTTGGAAGAACTCATAAAACGTGACCCGGCTAGTTTTAATAAAATGGACCTCGATAATCCGAAAAGAGTTCAGAAAGCATTGGAAATTAGTATTGCCACAGGTAAACCCTATTCCTCTTTTCTTACATCCCCTGAAAAAAAACGACCTTACAGAATTAAAAAAATCGCCCTGGATATGAAAAGGGAAGAATTGTATGAACGAATCAATGCACGCGTAATAAATATGATGGAAAGAGGACTTGCTGAGGAGGCAAAGCATTTTTATCCCTACAGGAAAAATAATGCTTTAAATACCGTTGGTTATAAGGAAATGTTTCTCCACTTCGATGGAAAACTGAGTCTTGATGAAGCCATTACCAAAATTCAATCCAATACCCGGAATTATGCCCGTAAACAACTGACCTGGTTTCGCAAGGATAAAAATATCTCCTGGTTTCATCCGGAGGAAACTGATAAAATACACACTTTTTTACTGTAAATCTTTATAAAAAAAGTAATTCCGTCCTCAGCTAAATTGAATGTAAAAAATACTATTTTGCACCTGGAGATCAACTAATTATTTTACAGTCATAAAGTTTTGCATCTCAAATGGAAAAAATAAATCACATTAACATCCGTGTTTACGGCCTGATTATAAATGAGAAAAACGAAATTCTCCTTAGCGATGAATATATGCTGGACCGCTATATGATTAAGTTTCCAGGGGGAGGTTTAATACCCGGGGAGGGAACCGAAGATTGTCTTAAACGGGAAGCTTTGGAGGAATTCGGAGAGGAAATTGAGATCCTCTCGCATTTCTACACAACCGGATTCTTTCAGAAAGCCTTGTTTTATGAGGATCACCAGCTAATTAGTATCTATTACCGTGCACGCCTCAAAAATGATCCTTCATTTAAAATCTCCGCACAAAAATTTGACTTTATTGGGGAAATAAATGGGAACCAGTCGTTTAGATGGGCGAAAATTAAGAATCTCAATGAAGAAGAATTAACCTTCCCAATCGACAGGTATGTAATAAAATTATTAAAATCGGAAAACCACTTTTAATCAAGTGACTCCGCCATAACTATAAACTGCTTAACAAAAACATCCCAGGAAAAACGCTGCTTCTCTTTTTTAATATTCTCAATCATAGCATCAGCCATGTTATTCTTAAAAAACAATGAAATTTTATCTGAAATTTCCTGATGATTCTTTTCACATACAAATCCTGTTTTGTTATTAATAACAATTTCTGCGAGACCTCCGGTATTTGTAACCAACATGGGACAATCAAACTGATATGCAATCTGTGTTACCCCACTCTGGGTTGCAGTAATATAAGGTTGAACAACCATATCTGCTGCCGAGAAATAGTATTTTACGTCTTCATCCGGAATAAATGAGTCGGTAAAGATGACTCTGGCAGAAATTCCAAGTTGTTCAGCAAGAGTAAAATAGAATACTTTATCTTCATAAAACTCACCCGCAACGATTAACATTAAATCCGGCTGTTCAATTTCCGCGAATGATTTTAATAATAGTTCCAGTCCTTTATATTTCCGGATAAGTCCAAAAAACAAAAGGTACTTCTTTTCGGGTTGAAGTTTGAGGTAGCGTAATGCAGACTCCTTCGAAACCTTCGTTCCGTATATATCATAAAGAGGATGAGGAAGATTTACTACAGGCTTTGTCTTGGTTAATTCCCGGACATCCTCTAGTACTGAAGAAGACAAGCATACAACACCTCCAATGGAATTAATAAAATAGCGGGATAGTACTCCGGAAAATAACTGTTTTTCGTGTGGAATAAGATTATGTGCAATTGCAATTATTCTGGCATTTGTTTTTCTGCTTATCCTTCTTGCAATAAAACCCAGGACAGGCGCAAAGAAAGGCATCCAGTAGTGAATAACCACAATATCAGGCCGGAGCCGGATTATTCTGATGGAATTAATGAACCAGTTAAAAGGATTGAGTGAATGTAAAACGCTGCTAATTTTTATTTCTTTGGGAGGGGGATCATCGGAGTATTGCGATTTCCCTGGAAAAAGAAAGCCAGGGTAAAGAAAACGGAAAGAAAAAATCTCTACATCATAACCTGCTGACTTGCAAGCCAGGGCAAAGGATTCGTTAAATTTAGCAATTCCTCCACGAAGAGGGCAGGCCGGGCCAATGCTTATTATCTTCAATATTAAAGATTTTTTTCTTCTTCAACCTGATAGGTATTCCGGTCTGATGAAGACCTTGAAATCAATTCCCCCAGAAATCCTCCCACAAATAACTGGGATCCTATTACCATAGCTGTAAGCGAAAGGTAGAAATAGGGACTTTGAGTTATCAGGATTGTCTTTATTCCATTATGAAGGTTGTATAGTTTCATGGCGCCTAACCAACCGGCCGCAATAAATCCAACGAAAAACATGAGGGTTCCGAGGGTTCCGAACATATGCATCGGGCGCTTTCCAAAGCGGGAGATAAAACTTATTGTCAGAAGATCCAGAAATCCGTTAATATACCTTTCCATCCCGAATTTCGTTACGCCATACTTACGTTCCTGATGTTGAACAATCTTTTCACCTATCTTTGAAAATCCGGCTCTTCGGGCAATTACAGGAATATATCTGTGCATTTCACCATAAACTTCAATAGCTTTTACAACTGATCTTTTGTAAGCTTTAAGTCCGCAGTTGAAATCATGCAATTTTATTCCGGTTACAAGCCTGGCAGTTGAATTATAGAATTTGCTAGGGATTGTTTTTGAAAAGGGATCATGACGTTTCTTCTTCCAGCCTGAAACAAGATCGAATCCCTCTTCCATTACCATTTTATAGAGACCCGGTATCTCTTCCGGACTATCCTGAAGATCTGCATCCATAGTAATAACTACATCGCCTTTTGCAGCCTGAAAGCCCATATGCAATGCGGCGGATTTCCCGTAATTACGACGGAATTTGATTCCTTTGAGTTCTTTATATTTTTCCGATAAGTCCGATACAATTTCCCATGAATGATCACTACTGCCATCGTCAATCATGATGATTTCATAACTAAGCTTATTTTCTTTGCTTACCTCCCGGATCCAGTTTACCAGTTCTCCCAGCGATTCTTCCTCATTATAAAGAGGTATTACAATAGATACATCCATGAATTATTGTCTGATTTTCTCTAGTTTGATGCCTGTGATTCTTTTACCTCAATATCACCCCAGGGATTTGGATTTTCCTTTTTTATAAAAATCGCTGCAAGTGCACTTATTACAGCTCCCAAAAATACCGATCCAATTAGCGCAGCTATTGATGTAAAAATCGGGCCCCGGAAAAATTTGGTTTTCTCCATCATTGAGTCAAGCTCATCCTGTGAAGATGTTATGCCTCTTTTGTCCATCTGTACCAACATCTGTTCCATAGCTTTCTCATCAATAATATTTTGCAGATTTGGATCAATCCACAACAACATTACCAAATAATATGCTATCCCGAATATACCTGCAACAACAGTAATAATTATTCCAGCCCCCAGTAAACTACCGTAATTTGCATATCCTCCCAAATATTCCTGTCTGTATAAATAAAGTAAGTAGGTTAGGAGTATGACTGTAACTGCCATACTCACATATCTTTCTGTGTTAGACATTGACTCTCCAAGAATATAGAAAATAACTGAAATAATTATGGAAATTGCGCCCAGTACGGTGCCATACATAAGCCCGGCATTCCAAACTGAATTTTTTGATTTGTCTGACATTTTCTGAAAATATTGGTTTTATTTAGCAAATATAAGTTTTTGCAGAATAAATCCCCAACTGCAGATATAATTTTGTAACAATTATTATTTATGTTACTTTTGTGCCCGGGCAAGTCTTATACGACCAGCTCCCGCTAAATCACCCAGGTTCGGAAGGAAGCAAGTGCAGGCGGTTGTAGCGGTGCGATATAAGTAACTTGCCCTCTTTTTTTCCCTGCAATTCAATTATCAGGAAAAATTTTTCTTTTATCTTTTCGGTTAGTTACCATTACCCTTCCAAAAACCTTCCTGATTATCAGCTAATCATTCGACTGGATGAAAAACTATCAGTGAATATGGGTTCGCTCATAATCTGTGATAATGAAATTTTCTATAACCGATAACGAATATTCTTTTTCGAAAAAATTTAAAAATTGGTTTTACTTTCAAATTATCACAAAACGGGTAAAATAAAGACTCATTTGTGTCAATTTGAAAGCGAAATCAAAAAATCCGAGGTTTGTGTTAAATAATTATGTTTTTTAGCACGAATTTGTTTTCTGTTTAAAAATGAATGGATATATTTGTCTCATAATTAAGTTATGAAAAAGTTGAACAGCCATATTCTCGTCCTCATTCTCGTCCTCATCGTCATTTTGGTGGTGTAGACCTGAGAATGGTATGGATAAGCATAATATTATTCCGCAAGCCATTCTCAGAAAAAGAGGGTGGCTTTTTTAATTTAAAGAAATTGTAATGAAGTACAGGTTAAACAGCGATACAACAACTCAGGGCCGGAGAATGGCCGGCGCAAGGAGCTTATGGCGGGCCAACGGGATGAAGGAAGAGCATTTCGGCAAACCGGTAATCGCTATTGCAAACTCATTCACCCAGTTTGTTCCCGGGCATACGCATCTGCATGAAGTGGGACAAATGGTGAAGAAGATCTTTGAAGACAAGGGATATTTTGCTGCAGAATTCAATACAATAGCCATCGATGATGGGATTGCAATGGGTCATGACGGAATGCTTTATTCACTCCCCTCCCGCGATCTGATTGCTGACAGCATCGAGTATATGTGCAACGGTCATAAGGTTGATGCTCTGTTCTGCGTAAGTAACTGTGACAAGATTACTCCTGGAATGCTTATGGCTGCAATGCGTCTGAATATACCCACAATTTTTGTGTCAGGTGGCCCTATGGAAGCGGGAACCAGCAATAACAAATCATAT
>CAYOLQ010000005.1:45496-65559 GCA_964404825.1 uncultured Chitinophaga sp. | reverse complement strand
AATCATATGACCTCATTGATGCAATGGTACTTGCTGCTGATGATAGCATTAGTGATAAAGAACTTTCGATAATTGAAAAAATAGCATGTCCTACCTGCGGCTCATGCTCAGGTATGTTCACCGCCAACTCCATGAACTGTCTGAATGAGGCCCTCGGACTGGCTCTTCCCGGCAACGGTACTATTCTGGCTACACATAAGTTCAGACTTGAACTTTTTGAACGTGCAGCTGAAGTACTTGTTAAAAATGTGGAAAAATATTATACCGGGGGAGATGCTGGCGTGCTGCCCAGAGCAATTGCATCAAAGGAAGCTTTCGAAAATGCTATGCGACTTGATGTTGCTATGGGAGGCTCAACAAATACCGTTTTGCATATTCTTGCAATTGCTCATGAAGCGGAAGTTGACTTTACACAGACAGATATCGACAGATTATCAAGAACCACCCCTGTTCTTAGCAAAGTGGCTCCGAGCAGTTCTTACCATATTCAGGATGTTCACCGCGCTGGTGGGATACTTGGCATTATGGGGGAACTGGAAAAAGGAGGATTACTGAAGTCGGATGTAAGAAGAGTTGATGGACTAAGTCTTGGAGAAGCCATTGCAAAAAATACAATTACCGGAAAGAATGTTTCCGATGAGGCCAGAACGCTTTTCAGTGCAGCTCCCGGAGGATTCAGAAATATTGTTATGGGATCACAGCAGGCAATGTTTAAGGAACTGGATACAGACAGGAAGAAAGGCTGCATACGAAGTATTGAGGGTGCTTACAGTCAAGACGGCGGACTGGCAGTTCTCTACGGAAATATTGCCCGAAACGGTTGTATTGTTAAAACTGCCGGTGTAAAGGAGGATTCATTGAAATTCAAGGGCCCTGCCCGTGTTTATAACTCTCAGGATGATGCCTGCGATGGAATATTAAAAAATGATGTTAAAGCGGGCGATGTGGTAGTAATTGTCTATGAAGGCCCAAAAGGCGGACCTGGCATGCAGGAGATGCTTTATCCGACTTCCTATATTAAATCGAAAAAGCTGGGAGACAAATGCGCGTTGATTACCGACGGAAGGTTTTCAGGTGGCACATCTGGACTGTCGATAGGACACATTTCACCTGAAGCTGCGGAAAAAGGAGAAATAGGACTTGTACAAACCGGAGACCTTATTGAAATATCGATCCCCGACCGGAGTATTAACGTAATCCTTTCGGATGAAGAACTTGGAAAACGAAGAGTAGCGATGGATGCCAAAGGCGAAGCTGCCTGGCAGGCTACCGGCAGGGTAAGGCCGATTTCAAAAGCTCTTAAAGCCTATGCCAGCATGGTCACTTCGGCCGACAAAGGAGCAATAAGAATAATATAATTTTTTTATAACTAAATTTGCATAATCATGGAAACTCAAATGAAAAGCGAGATCAGGGAATCAGAATCACAAACAAAAAAAGTAAGAGGAGCTGAAGCGGTCATTTTATCGATGATTGAGGAAGGTGTTGAAGTGATGTTTGGTTATGTGGGTGGGGCAATAATGCCGGTTTACGATGCCCTATATGATTATCAGGACAGGCTGCATCATGTTATGGTGCGTCATGAGCAAGGTGCTATTCACGCCGCACAGGGTTATGCACGCATTTCTAAAAAACCGGGGATCGTAATCGCGACATCAGGTCCCGGCGCAACAAATCTTATCACAGGACTTGCCGATGCAATGCTTGATTCAACACCCCTTGTTTGTATTACCGGTCAGGTGACATCAACACTTTTAGGCACCGATGCATTTCAGGAAACGGATGTAGTAAGTATTTCAATGCCCGTAACCAAATGGAATATACAGGTAACCAAAGCAGAAGATATTCCTGATGCAATGGCAAGAGCATTTTTTATTGCCCGTTCAGGCCGTCCGGGCCCGGTTCTGGTGGATATTACCAAAGACGCTCAGAATACAGAAATTGAATTTAAGTATAACAAAGTTACCCAGATAAGAAGTTATACACCGATCCCTATAATGAATAAGGAAGCGATAAAAAGAGCTGCTGAACTTATTAATAAATCGGAGAAACCGCTTGTTCTTATGGGGCAGGGTATTTTACTATCCGGTGCACAGGATGAGTTTAAGGAATTTGTAGAAAAAGCAGGCCTGCCTGTTGCCAGCACATTGCTTGGCTTATCAGCATTATCATCCGATCACCCCCTGTTTACAGGAATGCTTGGAATGCACGGGAATTATGCGCCAAACATAAACACCAATAAATGCGACCTGATTATTGCTGTCGGTATGCGCTTCGATGATCGGGTTACAGGCAATTTAAAGACTTATGCACGTCAGGCCAAAGTAATTCATATTGAAATTGATCGCGCCGAAATTGACAAGAATGTAAAAGCTGATGTAGCTGTTATAGCTGATGCCAAACAGGCACTTCAGGCACTTATCCCCCTTATTAATTCGAATACGCATACCGAATGGCTTGAGAGCTTCAGCAAACTTTCAGAATATGAGTTTGAGAAAGTTATTGAAAGAGACTGTTTCCCAACCAAGGGTGGTTTGAGAATGGGCGAAGTAATACATGCAATTTCACAAAGAACAAAGGGTGAAGCAATCCTTTTAAGCGATGTAGGTCAACACCAGATGGCAGCGGCACGCTATTACCAGTTCAGAGCAACAAATACCTGGGTAAGTTCAGGAGGATTAGGCACAATGGGCTTTGGACTTCCGGCTGCCCTGGGCGCCAAACTGGCTGCAGGTGACAGCAAGGAAGTCATTGTGGTAATCGGTGATGGTGGTTTCCAGATGACTATTCAGGAATTAGGAACTATTTCTCAGCTGGGACTTGCGGTGAAAATCGTAATACTTAATAATCACTTTCTTGGAATGGTTCGCCAGTGGCAGGATCTTTTCTTTGAAAAAAGATATTCGATGACAGAGCTTACAAATCCAAATTTTATTATGATTTCAGAGGGATTTGGGATCCCGGCCAGAAAAATATCCGAACGCGACGATTTGAAACAGGCAATAGATGATCTGATTCTCACAAAAGGCCCATTCCTGTTGGAAGTGGAATGCGAAAAGGAAGTAAATATATTCCCCATGGTGCCTGCTGGCGGAACTGTATCTGAAATGACTCTTGAATAATATTAAAATATCACAACATGGAAACCGAATACACATTATCCATCTTTACCGAGAATAAAATAGGACTTCTGCACAGATTGTCCATAATTTTTACCCGGAGACATATTAACCTTGATAGTTTCAATGCATCTGAATCTGAGGTAAAAGGCGTTTACCGTTTTACCATTGTGGTTCACACAACAGAAGATCAAATCAGAAAGATTGTAAAGCAAATCGAAAAACAAATTGGAATTCTGAAAGCTTTCTATCATCAGACTCATGAAATCGTACATCAGGAATTAGCTTTATATAAAGTTCCGACAGCAGCTCTGGCTCAGGGAAACGATGTAGAAACACTTATTAGGAAGTACAATGCGCATATTCTAACTGTTGAACCTGAATATATTGTAATTGAGAAAACAGGACATAAAGCTGAAACTCAGGAGCTTTTTGAGAAATTACTGCCATTTGGTATGTTGCAGTTTGTAAGGTCAGGCAGAGTGGCAGTTACAAAACAGATAAAAGAAATAACAAGTTACCTCATTGAGCTTGATGAGGCAAACCAATATTCAGAAAGAGAAATATTATTAACAAACAAATAATTTAAAAATGGCAAAAATTAACTTTGGTGGTGTAGTAGAAAATGTAATCACCAGGGAAGAATTCCCCCTTTCCAAAGCACGTGAAGTCCTTAAAAATGAAGTGATTGCTATCGTTGGTTATGGTGTTCAGGGTCCCGGTCAATCACTTAATCTGAAAGATAATGGTTTCAATGTTATCATTGGTCAGAGAAAAGATTCCAAGTCATGGGATAAAGCAAAAAAAGACGGTTGGGTTGAAGGCAAAACACTTTTCGATATTGAAGAAGCCTGCGAAAAAGCCACTATCATTCAGTACCTCCTTTCAGATGCCGGTCAGATTGCCCTTTGGCCAAGTGTAAAAAAACATCTCACAAAAGGTAAGGCACTGTATTTCTCGCACGGCTTTGGGATCACCTACAAAGAACAAACAGGTATTGTCCCTCCTGCCGATGTTGATGTAATTCTTATTGCGCCAAAGGGATCAGGCACCTCACTCAGAAGACTTTTTCTGGCCGGTCAGGGATTGAATTCAAGCTATGCTATTTTTCAGGACGCAACAGGAAAAGCATTGGAACGGGTTGTTGCTCTTGGTATCGGAGTTGGTTCAGGATACCTTTTTGAAACCAATTTTCAAAAGGAAGTTTACAGCGACCTTACCGGCGAAAGAGGTGTATTAATGGGTGCTCTTGCAGGAATCATGGAAGCTCAGTATAACCTGCTCCGCTCCAAAGGACACAGTCCTTCTGAAGCCTTTAACGAAACCGTTGAAGAACTCACCCAAAGCCTAATGCCTCTGGTTGCAGAAAACGGAATGGACTGGATGTATGCAAATTGTTCAACAACCGCACAACGCGGAGCCCTCGACTGGAAAGATAAATTCAGGGATGCAGTGGCTCCTGTATTTAAAAACCTTTATGAAAGTGTAGCAACCGGAAATGAGGCCAAAATAACCATCGAAGCTAACAGACAGAAAGATTACCGGGTAAAGCTGGAAGCTGAACTAAAGACTATTCATGATTCAGAAATGTGGCAGGCTGGTGCAGCAGTTAGAAAACTCAGACCTAAAGCCTGAGAAGAGTTAAAAGCATCGGATTGATGGTGTGATTAAGCATGGATGACTGCAATGCAAGTTACAATCCAAAAGACTAAAAAGGGGCAAAAATTCATTTTCTAAAACGAATTTTTGCCCCTTATAATTTTTAAAGATTCTTCTACAATTTAATTGCTATACCAAGGTTCAGATAAGAAATTCCATAACCGAGTTCTGCCATTGCAGCAAATTTTTCGTTGAAATAATAACGTCCTCCAACATAACCTGATAATACAAGACCTCCACCAGAATATGGGTCAATACCAACGGTAGTTCCAAATTCTTTGGAAGTAGCAATATTATAACCTAACAGAATACCAGCATAAGTATCAAGTTTATCAACCAGTGGATAGTGGAAGCTACCTCTTGCGCCTAAAATTAAATTCGAATACTTCCAACCCCATCCGTAATACTCATATTTATAGGATGAGTATCCAAGATATCCACCTATCCCGATTACGCCTTTATCGAGAACGCCGTCAATAATCCCCTTTTCAAAAGAAATTGAAATAGGAGGAACTGAACTTTTGTAATAACTGCCGGAATAAAGAGTAGAACCAAGTCCAATTCCAATGTTTACAACTTTGTCTCCAACAACAAATTCATTTTCCTGAGCAGAAATAAAGGGAACTGATAAAAAGCACAGGAGCATTAAAGCTAGGATCTTTTTCATAAGTTTAAGATTAAAGAGGTTTAATAAAATTTTGTTTAGGTTTTGTCCGATAAATGTATCGATTTTACCATTGTCAATACCCGAAAATAATAATAATTAGGCTAAATATAAAAAATCTTTGACCAATGAGATATTTATGTTCAACCAGATTCATAAAATGATACGTATCAGAATTGTGAAAACGACCTATTTATTAAGCCAAGCTTGAAATTAGCAACCTAAATGTATGATTTCACCGTAAACTGTGACAGTGCAAATGCCAGAGAAATTCCCTTCATAATATAAAACCAAATGATATCAGATTAATTAGCATCTGATTAAAGCTTTTTAGTAGTTTTGAACTGAAATTGAACTTAAAGCTAAAGTCGTTTCAATTCATATGAACGAAAAGAAAAAATTCTTACATAGTCTTGTTTTTCCTCTTTTTTTCCTCTTTCTGATTTGGTTTGTGCGCTTTACAGAAGTAGGTTTGGAAGTCAGCTTTGTGAAATTCGGGGTTCTTCCTCATAAAATAAATGGCTTGATTGGTATACTTACTTCTCCTCTTATTCATGCAGATTTGAAACATCTTGCCGATAATTCTATCCCTGTTTTCATTCTGAGTCTTGCCATTTTTTATTTTTACCGGGAAATTTCATATAAGATCTTTTTTCTTATATATTTAATTACCGGAAGTCTGGTATGGCTCGGGGGAAGAGAAGCATATCATATCGGAGCTTCCGGACTGGTATATGGTTTTGCTGCATTCCTGTTTTTATCGGGAGTACTCCGCAGAAACCGAAGTCTGATGGCAATTTCATTGCTTGTAATATTCCTATACGGAAGCCTTGTCTGGGGACTCCTGCCTTATGACTATAGTGTCTCCTGGGAATCCCATCTGATGGGCGCATTAACAGGTTTTTTACTGGCAGTATATTTTCGTCGTCACGGACCTGAAAGAGACCATTATTCATGGGAAGATGAACCTGAAGAAGAAAAACCGGATGAATCTATAAATTCTGAAACGACTTCATCTGCAGAAAATTCTTATCCGGCACGCAACCCAGAACCATAATGATGCATCTTGCAAAAGAATTCCATTTCAGGTTTAAACAAATAACCCAATCTAAAATATTATGAAAAAAGTATTGTATTTTCTTGTATTAGCGGGCCTAGCAATTTCCTGTTCAAAAGATGAGGAAAGATATTCCAGTGGGACGACAGACGGCAGAGGTGAATACCTGTATTCTGATTCGGGAGGATCAGGAGGTGGCGAGGGTCAGGGCGGAGATACTATTCAATCCGGACAAATAACTGCGGGTGAATGGAACGATCTTTCAAACTGGGATTTTTGGAACAACCTTGGTCAAAATGCAGATTACACAAACATGGCATCCTACTGGTCATACAATTTCAGCAACCGTATTTCTGTGAAACTTCAAAATACGGTTTCCGAAAACCTTTGTAATATAAAAGTTGAGCTATTAAACGATTCAAATGAGGTTTTATGGACAGCAAAAACTGATAATTCGGGAACTGCAGAACTGTTTCCCAGGCTAAATCAGAATTCGGATACACCTGTTGAAAACCTGAAAATAAGGATAGGAACTGAAATATTTTCGAATATTCAGAGTTTTTCGCAAGGAGTTAATAATCTCAACATTGGAATGTCCCCCTCCGAAGTTAAAAAGGCAGAAATAGCATTTGTTGTAGATGCAACTGGTTCAATGGGTGATGAATTGGAATATCTGAAAGTAGAGTTAATTGATGTGATCGGAAGGGTAAAAACTGCAAATCCTGATGTATCCATAAATCTTGGTTCAGTTTTTTACCGCGACACAGATGATGAATATGTTACAAGAATTTCCAATTTCTCCTCCAACATAAATACAACCATCGATTTTATTAAGAATCAGGCAGCCGGAGGAGGTGGGGATTTTCCTGAAGCAGTGCATACAGCCCTGAACAAAGCAGTGAATGATCTTCAATGGTCTGCAAATGCAAGTTCCCGGATCATCTTTCTGGTACTAGACGCTCCTCCCCACTATGAACCCCAGATTGTAACTGAAATACAAAGTTTAATTTCTCAGGCAGCAGATAAAGGGATAAAAGTTATACCGGTAACAGCAAGCGGAATTGACAAGGAAACCGAATTCCTGATGAGATATATGTCAATCGCAACAAACGGTACCTACGTATTTATTACCGGACACAGCGGAATAGGCGGAGAACACCTTGAACCAACTGTTGGTGAGTATGAGGTGGAACTTCTAAATGACCTTATTGAGAGGTTAATTAATAAATACATTCAATAAATTAAGCGGATTCTTTCCGACATTACAGGTTCAGCACAGCGGCGAAAATATCCCTGAAATACACAGAATCTTCAGTTGTGTTATCTAAGATGCTTTTGCCGCTGTGTCGGATTAGTTTTTCTATTACATTTGTTCGATCCGAAAAAAATTGCATGTACATCCGGCTATATAATGAGAATCCCAATCCGAAGCAGGTAAGGGAAGTTTGTGAAGTGCTGAATGAAGGTGGGGTGATAATTTACCCTACCGATACGGTATATGGGATAGGATGCGACATTTTTAAGCCCAGGGCAGTGGAACGAATAGCTAAATTAAAAGGAATAAAACCCGAAAAGGCAAATTTTTCCTTTATCGTCCCTGATTTAAGTAATCTGGCAGATTATACCCGTCCTTTAGATAACCGGATTTTCAAATTAATGAAGAGCCATCTTCCGGGTCCTTTTACATTTATACTGCCAGCCAGCAGCAAGGTCCCGAAAATTATGGAAAACCGAAAAAAAACTGTTGGTATCCGTATTCCTGACAACAATATTATCAGGGATGTTGCCAGGGAATTGGGCCGGCCGGTTTTAACTACTTCCATACACGACACAGATCTGATTGTTGAGTATACTACAGATCCCGAAATGATTTACGAAAATTTCAAGGATCAAATCGATTTGATGGTAGATGGTGGTTACGGAGGAAATATTCCGTCAACCATAGTTGACTGCACCGGTGATGAACCTGTAATTATACGACAAGGCCTGGGAGTGCTTTTAGTTTAGAGCAGGATTTCGCTGGCAGATTTTTATTACTTCTTCCAGAACTCCGGAGTAAGCAGCACAAGAACTGTAAATAATTCCAGACGACCAATCATCATCAGAAAAGAGAGAAACCATTTTCCAAAATCAGGAATATGACTGAAACTATCCACCGGTCCAACTAACCCAATTCCGGGACCAATATTACCAAGACAAGTGGCGACAGCCCCAAGTGAGGTATCCAAATCGTAACCTATTGCAGACATAACAACCATTCCTGCAACAACAATTAAAATATAAAATGAAACAAATGCAAGCACGTTTGTAACAATGGAGGGATTTATGGCTTGCTGGTTAAATCGGACAGGAATGACTGCATTTGGATGGATTAGTCTCTTTAATTCGAGTACACTGTTCTTAAGAACCAGAACTATTCTCATAATTTTTATGCTTCCGCCGGTTGATCCAGCTGATCCTCCAAAAAACATGAGAACCACAATCATCACCCATAAGACTGATGTCCATTGCATATAATCAGCAGTAATAAAGCCGGTTGTCGTCATAATGGAAACCACCTGAAACAAACTATTCCGGAACGAATTTTCAGCAGACACATCCATGCTGAAATACATAATGGTAGCCATAAGAAAAGTGAAGCCAAGCACAAATCCAAGATAATAGCGGAATTCCTCATTTTTAAATACGCGTCCGAATCGTAAATGCAAAGCATAATAAGACAAAGTGAAATTTGTGCCTGCAATAAACATAAATAAGGTAATCACATACTGAATATAGGGGGAATCCCAGTATGCTATGCTGGCCTGTTTAGTACTATATCCACCGGTGGCCATGGTTGTAAAGGAATGACAAATGGCATCAAACAGGTTCATATCACCTAACCATAATAATACTATCAGAGCAAGGGTAAATATCACATATATGAGCCACAGCCTGGATGCTGTGCCTTTTATACGAGGATGAAGTTTATCAGGAGATGGTCCGGGAACTTCAGCAATAAACAGCTGCATACCTCCAATACCCAAAAGTGGAAGAATTGCAAGGGATAGAACAATAAATCCCATTCCTCCTATCCATTGTGTCAGGCTCCTCCAGAATAACATTGCATGGGAAAGTGACTCTATATCATTTAAAATACTTGCACCTGTGGTTGTAAAACCGCTCATCGTTTCGAAGAATGCATCAGTATAAGATGGAATGGCACCACTAATTACAAATGGCAAAGCTCCCACGAATGAAAACAGCATCCAGCCAGCAGTAACTATGATGTAACCATCTTTTTTAGAAAGGCTCAACCGGGAAGTCCGGGTCAGAATCCATGAAATTCCACCAATAAGAATTGCAATAAGACCGGAAAAAACAAATGCGTAAGAATCTCCCTCCTGATATATAAGTGATACAGGAATTGCAGAAAAAAGGAATAAGCCTTCAATAAGTAAAAGAAATCCCAGAATATTAATAATAGTTCTGAAATTTATCATATCTGTTTAGTTAAAGAATTTGCCAATCTGTCCAATTGCTGATGGTAATGCAAATACAACAACCCGGTCACCTGCTTTAATTTCTGAGTCACCCTGAGCAATAAAACTTGCGCTCCCTCTAACAATTCCTCCAATCAGAGCATCCTCCGGGAATTCAATTTCCTTAAGATTTCCTTCTGTAATAAGGGAATCCTGCTTAACGACAAATTCAACAACTTCAGCCTCTGTTCCTGTAAGACATTTAATGGATGATACCTCAGTATTCATAGTGAAACGGAAAATCCTACTGGCAGCAATAAGTTTCTTATTTATAATGGTATCGATACCAATTGCTTCTGCAAGAGGTATATAATCAAGATTTTCAACTTCAGCTATTGCCTTTTTTACACCCATTCGCTTTGCAAGAAGACAGGAAAGAATATTTGTCTCAGAATTACCTGTAACGGCTATAAATGCATCCATTTTAGCAATTCCTTCCTGGGCAAGAAGTTCAACATTACTGCCATCACCATTTATAACCAGGCAATTATCCAGTAAATTTGAAATCATATAGCTTTTTTCACGATCCTGCTCAATAAGTTTTACATAATGGTGATCGCCCAGGTCACGGGCAGTTCTTATCCCAATTCTGCTGCCGCCGAGAATCATAATATTTCTGACTTCAATATTTTCTTTTCCCGTGTACATCAGCAAATTATTCACTCCTCCCTTATTTGTAATAATGTAAACGAGATCTCCTTCTTCAAAACGATCGGTGCCTCTGGGAATAATTGTCTTCCCCTCCCTTGTAATGGCTACCGCCCGGTATTCGACAAGGCCTGCAGGGTCGGCTAATTCAGAAAGATTTTTATTAATAATCGGAGCATTTTCCTCAAGTTTGAAGGCATAAAGATGAAGGTTTCCACCAGAAAAATCGACTATATCAGACATACCCGTCTGGGAAAGCAATCCCACAATTTCCCGTGCAGCAATCATTTCAGGGTAGATCATGTAGTCAATCCCCTGACTTATTAGCATTTCACGATTTGCGGGGTAAAGATATTCCTGATTGTCGATTCGGGCAATTGTTTTTTTTGCACCAAGCTGTTTTGCAAGAATTGCTGCAGTTATGTTTGCAGATTCATAATTTGTTACAGCAATAAATAAATCAGCTTTCTTGATTTTTGCTTCCTTAAGTATCCCGAAGGAAGTAGCACTGCCTTCGATAGTAAGCACATCGAGAGAAGTTCCAACGGATTTCAGACGATCAGTTTCTGAGTCAATGACAGTAATATCATGACTTTCATTACTTAACATCTTTGCAAGATGAGAACCTACAGCACCGGCACCGGCAATTATAATTTTCATTTTTCCGAAATGAAGTCATACAAAACAACCGGCAAAATAAGGCAATATATACGGAATCACCCAAGCATTCATCAAATTTTTTTCGTTTAATTCATTTCTGTTTTCAGTGGAAAGTAATATCGAAATGCTCCTGATTTACGAATATCTGAAATACTGTCGGCCTTGATAATTGATTTTTCCACTGAATTAAACTGAACATATTTTGGGCACGCAGAACTTATAAGTAACTGATCTGTGAAAAATAACTGCTGCTGTCCTTTCCAGGTCTTTGGCCATCGGTTATTAACAATTATAATATCTGCCTTAATAGGAATAGATGATTTAAAACCCTTATAATAACCCGGATCATTCAATATAATCAGCGATTTGTCAGCTATTCTTACAAAAAAGTTTTCTTTGCCGGGGATAGGTATAAAACTATCAGGAAGTTTAGAGGAATCCGATAAAGCCAATACTTTTCTAATCCCTATTCTTTTCCTTATTAATAGAGGTTTACATTTATAATTGAAAGCCCCGGTAATATCTGAAGAATCTGGAGCATTGTGTATAAAAACACCCGAATTCCCATTTAAAATTCCCATCATCATTATACCCGGAACTGAAAATACAATGACTTCACTCTGCCGTAAAGAATTGTATTTTTTTATTATCCCTTGTGAAAAAAGTAAAAACAGAAGAACAAATCCGGAAATAAAATAATAGTTCTTTCTATAGCTGATAAAAAAAACCAGGGCAATAATCATTAGCACAAAGCAAATCATTTGAAAATTAGATAAATATATCATATCCATTTCCGGTGCGGGAAGGTTCTCAATAAACCGTACAGACTGGTTCATAATATCGATCAGAAAAAGTAAAACCCTAAGAATCAGTGAAAAGAGTACAGGGATCATTAAAAACAATAGCATCAGAATAAAAACTGTCATTATTATCGTTACCAGAGGAATTACCACCAGATTACTCAAAATAAACCAGGGAGGGAATCTGTTAAAGTAAAAAAGAGTAAGTGGAAGTGTTCCAATCTGAGCGGCAATACTTACCGAACAAATTTCCCACATTTTTAAAAATATCCATCTTTTCGGTTTGTAGAGGGAGGAAATCAGGGGTTGGAAATATACAATACTTAAAACAGCAATATACGATAGTTGAAAGCCTGCATCTATCAGCCAATTTGGAACAAGAATTAATCCGAAGAACGCTGATACCGCCATAGAATTGTAAATTGATGACTCTTTCTGAATGGTTTTACCTAAAGTAACCAATGTAAACATAAAAGATGATCTCACTATCGAGGCCGTCATTCCGGTCATTAAAGAATAAAACCAGATCAATCCGATTATTAAAAACGATTCAATGTATTTTCCTCCGGGTAAAACTTTCATCCAAATGAAGATGTAGCTCAGGACCAACCAAATCAATGCAACATGCTGACCTGATACAACCAAAACATGCATGGCTCCGGTTTCAGCATATGATTCACGGATTTCCGGGGTTAACAGGTCTTTCGAACCCAGCGATATTGCATATAATACACCAAGATTCCTGTTTCCGGGCATCTGGTTTTCAATTCTGCTCCATAAAGCATCTCTGAGATGCAGGGTCAGGAGCCTGATGCTTTTTTTTTCAGGGATATCCAGAATCAAGTATTCCCCTGATTTTATAAAGCACCGGTAAAGAATCCCGTTTCTCTGAAGGTAGGAAGCATAGTCAAACTCGTAAGGATTCATTGGTCCCTGAATTCTTTCAGGTTTTGCTCTCAGAACCAGAAATTGTCCTGCACGGGGTATTCTGGAATGAATATCAATTTCTGATAAAATCTGAGTTTTGTATTTATTTTGAGGAGTAGAATCACGAAATATGAAGATTTCAAAACGCGCATAATTGTTTTTCAGAACGGGAGTTGTGATTACCTCTCCAAGCCAAACATTATCTGAACCTTCAGGAATTAGATTTTGCTTGCGCTGCGAACTTTTTACCACAAAAACTCCCAGACAAAATAAAACCACCAGAACCACCAAACCGCTATACCACTGGTAATTGTGCTTTATTGCAATTCCAAAATACAAAATAACCAGAAGAATAAAAATTGCAGTTAAAAGCCATATTATCAATACGTTGAGCGGGACGGATATCCTGATTCCAAATAATATTCCTGCAATCAAACCAATTAGGGGTCTGAGAACAGGAACAGATTTTATATCTCGTATGAATTGCATCCATAGATTAATGTATCCGGAATGAAAAAATCATTGCTGCAACGCAACTTTTTGTAAAAGTTTCATAAATGTTGTCGAACAAAGCATCAAAAAACATGTTTAAACAGATATAAGTTTTTCCTATATTTACATCCTGCCGGTTTGCCCCGGAATAATCAAAACCCTGAAATTATGATCAATTTAAAAACCACTTATCTCGGACTTGAGCTAAAGAATCCGATAATCATTGGAGCCAGTAATCTGGTAAGTGACGCTAGTAATCTGAAAGCTGCCGAAGCATCTGGTGCTGCAGCAATAGTATTTAAGTCACTATTCGAAGAACAGATTCAGCTTGAAAGTTACCATCTCGATAATCAGATGGAAGAGTATAACAACCGTAATGCTGAAATGATCAAGCTTTTTCCTGATATTACTCATTCCGGACCACAGGAGCACCTGCATAAATTGCGCAAAGCAAAAGAGTCTGTTGGTATTCCTGTTATTGCAAGCTTAAATGCAGTCTATCACGAATCATGGGTTGAATATGCCAAACTTATTGAAGATACTGGTGTTGATGCTCTGGAACTGAATTTTTATTCCATTCCTAAAGATTTCAATAAAGATGAAAAAGAAATTATTGCCGAACAACTGGCTGTTGTCAAAGAGATAAAGAGGACTTTGAATATCCCGGTAAGTGTTAAATTAAGTCCATATTATACCAACGTTCTGAAATTTATTACCGAACTCGATAAAGCGGGAGTTAACGGACTTGTATTATTTAACCGGATGTTTCAACCGGATATCGATTTGGAAAAGGAAGAGCACTTCTCCCCTTTTAATCTTTCAAGTGAAAATGATAACCGTATTGCACTTCGCTTTGCAGGTTTACTTTTTGGCCGTGTGAAAGCCAATATCTGCTCCAATTCCGGAATTATGGATGGTAAAGATGTAATAAAAGCTGTTATGGCCGGAGCTGATGCCGTGCAGGTTGTAAGCACATTGTATAAGCACAAACTCAATCATATTTCTGTTATGCTCGATGAAATAAACGAGTGGATGAAAATGAAGAAATACAATTCACTTAAAGATTTCAAGGGTAAACTTTCAGAGAAGAACACCAAAGATCCTTTTGTTTACAAAAGAGCGCAGTATATCGACCTTCTCCTGAAATCAGAGGACCTTCTCAAGACGTCCGTACTAAGGTAACAACGTTACTAGCAAAATAAAAAAGCAAACCTGTTTTCCGGGTTTGCTTTTTTTATGAAGCAAAGAAATGCGATTACTTACCAGCAATTTTGATTTTATAGTGTGTATCGACTTTCCCCATTGATATTGCTTTGAGTTTGCCGGAGATCAGGCGCTTTCTCAGGGGATTTATTCTATCAACAAACATAGTACCTTCGAGGTGATCGTATTCATGCTGAATGATTCTGGCTCTCACTCCCTCAAATTCTTCATCATGGAAATTAAAACCTTCATCATAATACTGAATTCTTACTTTATCAGGACGATCAACATCCTCTCTCAGGTCTGGAATGCTCAGACATCCCTCGTTAAATGTCCATGGTTCGCCCCAATATCTTGTAATTTTCGGGTTAATAAATGCTTTCCTGAAATCGGAAAGATCTTCATCCGTTTCCATTCCTTCTTCTTCCGGACCGGAACCTGTTGCATCTACAACAAATAAGCGGATAGACAGACCAATTTGAGGAGCGGCAAGACCTACTCCTTCTGAAAATTTCATGGTTTCATACATGTCCTCAATGAGTTGCGAAAGTCCTGAATAATCTTTAGTTATTTCTGTCGTCTTTTTCCGAAGGACTGTAGTCCCATATACATAAATTGGATAAATCATACTAAAATGTACCGTTTGTCCGGCATGCTTATATTATTTTTTATAACTCAATTGTTCGAGATATGATTGCAGTATTATTGCAGCACTTATTTTATCCATGTTTCCCTTTACCTGTCTGTCCTTCTTTTTCATTCCGCCATCAATCATAACACTCATTGCAATCTGAGAGGTAAATCTCTCATCAATCCATATTACAGGGATCCCGGGGAAGCGGCGTTTAAAAGCAACTTCAAACTGTTGTGCATATTTTAACGCCTCAGAATCAGTATTGTTCATTTTCTTTGGGAGACCCAGGACAATGGCATCGACCTTTTCTTTTTGCATATAATCCCGCAGAAAATCAAGAATTTCGTGGGATCCTACTGTTGTCAGCCCACTGGCAATCATCTGCAATGGATCAGTAACTGCGACCCCAACCCGCTTCGTGCCATAATCAATACCGATAATTCTTCCCAATTCTGATTGTTTTCCACAAAGTTAATGAAAAAAACTCTCTTTTTTTAACTGGAATCAGCACTATTGCAGTCTGATGATAATACCGAAAAAGTTAAAAAATAAAGCCGGAGTCAGTGACCCCGGCTTAACGCGTAGTTTTAAATATATCGACCCTTCAGGCAGGCGATTCAGTTTATTCAGCAGGTTTAAAATCCATGCTGGCAAGCCTTGCATAAGACTTATACCTCCATTTTGCATTATCCTCAGCAACTTTGAATAATTCTTCCGATTCTTCCGGAAAGGATTGCTGAAGTGAGGTGTAACGAACTTCCGAATTCAGGAACTCTCTGAATTTTGTAAAATCGGGTTCTTTAGAATCTAACTGGAATGGATTCTGACCTTGTTCTTCAAGTAGCGGATTAAAACGATACAAGTGCCAGTAACCTGCTTCAACAGCATGCTTCTGTTGTTTCTGCGTTACGCCCATACCTGCTTTCAACCCATGGTTAATACAAGGGGAATATGCAATGATTAAAGAAGGTCCGGGATACGCTTCAGCTTCTCTGAGTACTTTCAGATACTGAGCCTGATTTGCACCCATTGCTACCTGAGCAACATAAACGTAGCCATAGCTCATTGCCATCATTCCGAGGTCTTTCTTTCTTACCCTCTTCCCTGCAGTAGCAAATTTTGCAACTGCTCCAACGGGAGTAGATTTAGAAGACTGACCTCCGGTATTGGAATACACCTCAGTATCCATCACAAGAACGTTAACATCTTCACCAGAAGCAAGTACGTGATCCAGACCGCCGTAACCAATATCATATGCCCAGCCGTCACCGCCAAAAATCCACTGCGATTTCTTGGTCAGATATTGTTTTAGGTTAAGAATATCCGTTGTTAGTTTGGATTTTTCCTTTTCACATGCCGCTACAACAAGTTTTGATGCTTCTTTGGACTCGTTTGCCTTATCTTTATTAGCAAGCCATGCTTCAAACGCTGTTTTGAGATTCGCAGAAACGCCTTTTTCAATTGCTTCATTCATCAGCATACTTATTCGTGCACGCATCTGGTTTACACCAATTGACATTCCAAAACCATACTCAGCATTGTCTTCGAACAGGGAGTTAGCCCATGCAGGACCTTCACCCTGTTCATTAATACAATATGGAGTTGAAGGAGCGGATCCCCCGTAAATGGAAGAACAACCCGTTGCGTTAGCCACCATCATCCTGTCGCCAAAAAGTTGCGTAATGAGTTTGATATATGGAGTTTCTCCGCAACCTGCGCATGCACCAGAAAATTCGAACAGTGGCTTGGCAAACTGGGTATTTTTTATTGCAGCGTCCTTCGGCAAAAGAGTGTCTTTATAGGTCACTTTGTGTGTCATATAATTCCAGTTTTCCACCTCTGTCATCTGAGATTCGAGAGGTTTCATGATGAGTGCCTTTTCTTTAGAAGGACAAACATCAGCGCAGTTACCGCACCCTGTGCAATCCAGAACCGAAACCTGCATTTTGTATTGGAGACCAGCCAGAGATTTACCATTCGCAGCTACAACAGGAGCTCCTTTTGGCAGTCCATTCATTTCTTTCTCATCGAGCAGGAATGGGCGGATTGCTGCGTGGGGACACACATAGGAACACTGGTTGCACTGAATGCAATTTGCTGATTGCCATTCAGGTACATTAACAGCGATACCTCTTTTCTCATATTGAGTAGTACCTGCAGGGAAGGTTCCATCTTCGCGTCCTGTAAATGCGCTTACTGGTAAGTCATCCCCCTTAAGATTATTGATTGGTTCAACAACATTCTTTATAAAATCGGGGAGATCTCTGGTGTCAGCCGTTTTAGCAATACTGATTTTAGACCAGCTTGCAGGAACTTCAACTTTAATAACTTCTCCACCTTTGTCTACTGCAGCATTGTTCATTGCAACAACCTCTTCCCCTTTACGTCCGAATGATTTAACAATAAATCTCTTCATTTCCAAAACAGCAAGTTCATAAGGAATTACATTAGCAATTTTAAAGAATGAAGCCTGCATTATGGTATTTGTTCGGTTACCAAGACCGAGTTCTTCTGCAATCTTAGTTGCATCAATGATATAGAAATTGATGTTATTATCAGCCAGGTACTTTTTCATTGAATCCGGCAATTTTTCTATTGCTTCCTTAACATCCCAGGGACAATTTAAAAGAAACATACCACCCTTCTTCAAACCTTTCAGCATGTCATACTTGTAGATATATGAAGGAACATGGCAGGCAACAAAATCAGGAGTTCCAACAAGGTATGGAGCCCTGATTGGTTGATCGCCGAAACGAAGATGAGAAGTTGTTATTCCTCCGGATTTTTTGGAGTCGTATGCAAAATATGCCTGACAATACTTATCAGTTGATTCTCCAATAATTTTAATTGAGTTTTTATTAGCACCTACAGTACCATCAGAACCAAGGCCGTAGAATTTCGCTTCGTAAGTACCTTTTTTCACAACAGAAATTTCAGGTAACAAGGGCAAAGAGAGGAAACTCACATCATCAACAATACCTACTGTGAACCTGTTTTTAGGTTCTTTCATTTTCAGGTTTTGGAATACCGACAGCATCATTGCAGGAGTGGTATCTTTTGAACTTAGACCGTAGCGACCACCAACAATCAGCGGAGCATTCTCCTTACCATAGAAAAGATCGCGAACATCAAGATACAATGGCTCACCATTAGCACCAATTTCCTTTGTTCTGTCGAGAATGGTAATTTTTTTAACAGTTTTTGGAAGTACTTTGAAGAAATACTTTCCTGAGAAAGGACGGTATAAATGAACAGAAATTAATCCTACTTTTTCGCCTTTTTCAACCAGCATATCAATTACTTCCTGAATGGTTTCCGTAATTGATCCCATAGCTACAATAATGTTCTCAGCATCTTTTGCTCCATAGTATGTAAAGGGATGATATTCGCGGCCTGTATTTTTAGAAATCTGCTGCATATATTCCTCAACGAGATCAGGCAGACCTTCGTAGAATCCGTTAGCAGCCTCTCTTGACTGGAAATAGATATCAGGATTCTGGGCAGTACCCCTGGTAACAGGATGCTCCGGATTGAGGGCCCTGTCCCGGAATGACTGAACTGCTTTATAATCCAGCATGGATGATAATTGCTCAATACCCGGAACTTCAACCTTCTGAATTTCGTGTGAAGTTCTGAACCCGTCGAAAAAATGAAGGAAAGGAACTCTTGATTTAATTGCAGCAAGATGGGCAATTCCTGCCAGATCCATGATTTGCTGAACGCTTCCTGTTGCTAACATAGCGAAACCTGTCTGGCGTGTACTCATAACATCACTATGGTCACCAAAGATGGATAATGCCTGCGCTGCGAGACTACGTGCGGATACATGGAAAACGCCAGGTAAAAGTTCCCCTGAAATTTTATACATATTAGGGATCATCAGTAATAATCCCTGAGAAGCTGTAAAGGTTGAAGTAAGTGCTCCGCTCTGTAAGGCTCCATGAACAGCACCTGATGCCCCGCCTTCAGACTGCATTTCAGCAACTTTAACAACTTCGCCAAAAATATTCTTTTTTCCATAGGCAGCCCATTCATCAATGTACTCTGCCATGGTTGAAGAAGGTGTGATAGGATAAATCGCGGCTACTTCGCTAAACATATAAGCTATGTAAGCAGCAGCATAATTTCCGTCACAGGTCACAAAATTCTTTTTATCAGCCATTTCAGTATATTATATTAAGTAGTTATAAAACAATTAATTAACTAAAAAAGAAACGAATTACAAAATTACTATAATTGCCGGTATTTTTTAAGAAAAAAAGATAGGAAAGGCTTATTCATATCGAATTCAAATAAGGACTGTTTCAACCTGACAGGTCTTAAGACCTGTCAGGTTTATTAAAAATAAAAATCCCCCTGAAAACAGAGGGATTTTTCAAATTATAATAGGATTGTGGATTTATTCGCTGTTCATCGAAATCAAAAATTCTTCGTTAGAATCAGTTTTCGACATCCGGTCAGAAATAAAATCCATAGCTTCCACTGAGGTCATATCAGATAAATAATTCCTCAAAACCCAGATTTTATTCAGCGAATGCTTGTCGAGCAACAGGTCTTCTCGACGAGTGCTGGATGCATTGATATCAACAGCCGGCCATACGCGTTTGTTGGCAAGTTTCCTGTCAAGTTGTAACTCCATGTTTCCTGTACCTTTAAACTCTTCGAAAATTACATCATCC
>CAYOLQ010000005.1:0-45486 GCA_964404825.1 uncultured Chitinophaga sp. | reverse complement strand
TCGAACCAGTTTCAGTAAGTGCAGTTGCAATTATGGTGAGTGAACCTCCATTCTCTATATTTCTGGCTGCTCCAAAAAGCGCTTTGGTTTATGAAGAGCATTTGCATCTACTCCACCAGAGAGGACTTTTCCGGATGCGGGAGCAATTGTGTTGTAGGCACGGGCCAGACGGGTAATTGAGTCCAGCAGAATTACTACATCATGTCCGCATTCAACCATTCTCTTGGCTTTTTCGAGAACGATATTTGCTACCCTTACATGCCTTTCAGCAGGCTCGTCAAATGTTGATGAAACTACTTCGGCATTTACGTTTCTGGCCATATCTGTAACCTCTTCCGGCCTTTCATCTACCAGCAATATAATAAGGTAAACTTCGGGATGGTTCGCTGCAATTGCATTGGCAATATTTTGAAGTAATACGGTTTTACCCGTTTTTGGCTGAGCAACAATTAAGCCTCTCTGACCTTTTCCAATGGGAGCAAACATATCAACAACCCTTACCGAAAGGTTATTATGACCAGGACCTACAAGACTGAATTTTTCATTCGGAAATAAAGGGGTCAGGAAGTCGAAGGGTATACGATCACGAATAAAATCAGGTGTACGTCCGTTAATTTCTTCAACCTTAATTAAAGGAAAATATTTTTCGCCTTCTTTCGGGGGACGGATGGCACCCCTGACATTATCTCCGGTTTTTAAACCAAAGAGTTTAATCTGACTCTGAGAAACATATATATCATCAGGGGAATTCAGATAATTATAATCTGCGGATCTCAGAAACCCGTATCCATCAGGCATAATTTCAAGAACTCCGGATGAAACAATAATTCCTTCAAAATCATAACGATCGTTTTGCCTCTTGTCCTGTCTTTCACCTCTTTCCGGCCTTTCACCCCGTTCCTGTCTTACATTGGGATCCTGATTATCATTCCGGTGTTTCCTTTCTTCACGCGGTTGAATCGAATCCTGATTTCCGTTGAAAGGTTTCCTTTCCTCCGGAAGATTGCTCTGATTCGGTTTATTGGCTTCAATAACAATTGAATCATTGACCAATTCTTCGGTTTCACTTACGGGAATGTCAGGTAGCGTAACGGATTCCTGAGGCCGATTATCAACCTGTGCAGATTGTGCCGGTTTTACAAAACGTGGTTTTTTGAAATCTTTCTTGGGACCTTGCTGAGGATTACTCCGGTTATCCTGATTTCTCCTCTTAAATTCCCGGGGTTTATCATTTCCTGTTCTTTCCTGAGTGGAAGCTGAGTTACTGCGGGCAGGAGATTCCTTTTTTGCTGCTTTTGATTCGGATGCAGTAATGGCTTGCTGATCAAGGATTTTGTAAACAAGCTCCTGTTTTTTAAAGGATTCAACTCGCTTAATCTGTAATTCTTTAGCTACTTCCCTTAGTTCAGGCAGAAGCTTTTTATTCAATTCAAGAATATCGTACATGTGTGGTTAAAATGTGGAAATTAAAATATAATAATATTAAGATATATACAGCAGATAATGGAATCATAAAATGATTTCGGATTGATCTAAAATAAGGGAAATGAATGATCTAGTTAAATAGGGCATGGAAATTCTATGCAATATTAACTGATTTACATATGACTACCAAATTATTTCTAATTTTAATCTTTGTGCATTTTAAGTTATAAAGATTTGGGAAAATAAATGAACAAGACTTTCCATGTTTTGTTGTCGATAAAACATTTTCATTTAAACCCTTCTAAAAACTATTAACAATAAATGTTTGTTATAATTTTGAATTTCAGCTCTATATAAAAATGTAAATATTTCCCGGTTTATTTATGAAACCTTACTAACCTTCATTCGTATAAAGATCATTTTTAAAAAACTCGCTAACTTATGAGACAACTCAAGATAATTAAGCAGGTTACCAATCGCGAAACTCCTTCACTTGACAAGTATCTTCATGAAATAGGAAAAGTAGATTTAATTTCAGCAGAAGAAGAAGTAGAACTCGCAAGGCGCATACGAAAAGGTGACAAAGAAGCTCTTGAGAAGTTAATTAAAGCAAACCTCAGATTTGTTGTCTCTGTAGCAAAACAATACCAGAACCAGGGCTTAAGTCTACCCGACCTTATTAATGAAGGTAATCTGGGTCTGATAAAAGCCGCACAAAGATTCGATGAAACAAGAGGATTTAAGTTTATTTCATATGCGGTATGGTGGATACGCCAGTCTATTCTTCAGGCTTTGGCTGAACAAGCAAGAATAGTGAGATTACCTCTGAATAAAATCGGCTCCATTAATAAGATCAATAAAACTTTTAATGAGCTGGAACAGTTGTATGAACGTGAACCTACCATTCTGGAAATTGCTCAGGCTATGGAGCTCATTCCGGAAGATGTTAAGGACGCGATGCGCTCATCCGGCCGGCATATTTCCATGGACGCACCTTTGCAGGAAGGTGAGGACGGGAATCTTTATGATGTTCTTCTAAATTCTGACACTCCCAGTCCCGACAAAGGACTTATGACTGAATCCCTGCGAAAAGAAATTGAAAGAGCTCTTTCTACACTCACTTACAGGGAAGCAAGTATTATCAGGCTATATTTCGGCCTCAACGGTAAACATCCGCATACCCTTGAAGAAATTGGGGAGGAGTTTAACCTTACCCGTGAAAGAGTTAGACAGATAAAAGAAAAAGCTATTAAACGACTTAAACATACCACAAGAAGCAAGATTCTAAAATCCTACCTGGGTTAAGAATCATTGCAAAATGCGCCTTTTCGCGAAGGAAACACAGATTTTAAATGTGTCTTTGTACAATTGCGCATTATTTTTTTCACTATTCCTCTCCTTTTATTTACCTTTGGGAAAAACTGAACCATGCCTATTATTGCACCTTCCATACTTACTGCCAATTTTCTAAGACTTGAAGACGAAATAAAAATGCTTAATAAAAGTATGGCAGACTGGATCCACCTCGATATTATGGATGGCGTTTTTGTTCCAAACATTAGCTTTGGTTTTCCGGTAATAAAACAGATAAAAAATATTACAGCTAAACCCCTCGATGCTCACCTCATGATCATAAACGCTGACAAATATCTGAAAGAATTCAGTGATGCAGGAGTTGACAGATTAACTGTGCATATAGAGGCATGTACTCACCTTGACCGAACAATCTCAGAAATCACGAACCTTGGTATGCAACCAGGTGTTGCTCTGAATCCGCATACCTCTCTTGAAGGACTGCAATATCTGCTTCCGAAGCTTTCCATGGTACTCATAATGACTGTCAATCCGGGATTTGGAGGACAAAAATTTATTGATTATTCCTATGATAAAGTCAGGAAGCTTAAAAAAATGATTCTCGATAGCGGCTCCTCAACCATGATTCAGGTTGACGGAGGCGTCAGTAAATCCAATATCAAGGCTCTGAGTGATGCCGGCGTAGATGCATTTGTGGTGGGAAATACAATATTTTCCTCTACGGAACCTGAAAAAATGATTTCCGATCTTAAAGAATTAAAAAATCTGGCATAAAATTATTCTTTCCCATCAAGAAAATCCTGCAGGTAGTTAAATTTTTCCGTAAGCTTTCCCCCTTTTGTAATGGTGGCTCTTTCTATTACCGAGGGATCGGAAAAGCCTAGCATTGAAGGAATCACATCTGATGCCAGCTTACTTCCAAAATCTTCGGATGCATCCCTGGGTAATTCACCGGGAAGGTTATCAACAGACATCACTGTAATACTTTTTTGATCGAAAGCGGATGATTCCTTGCCTGTTTCGACACTATAACCATAAAATGGTTCAGCAATTGTTGATGGCCTTAAAGTAGAAGCTATTGGTCCGTCAATATCGCATGAAACATCGGCGATGATTTTTATCCGGAATTCCGGATCTCTTATATCTTCTTTTGTTATCAAAACCGGAGAACGGGGATCCCAGAAATGACAAGCAATAAAAATATCTGCTGCACGCGTAAACGGGAGGAAACTATTTTCGTATTCATGGGGATAATTATAGAAATGATTCAGGCTAAACTCCGAATTATTACGATGTTTCACATAATATTCAGGATCCAACTGGGTATATACGTTTTCACCCTCCACTGTAAGAAAATCTTCAGGCTTCATTTTCCTGAACCCTGCATTTTCGAGAATTTCCAACGCACCTCCGGCAACCCTGCCTCCACCGGTTATTACAATTTTCTGTGCTTCAGTTTTGATTTCAGATAGATGCACCATCAGTTCTGTCCTGTCTTTGCATTTCCAGGCTGGCTTAAGTTCATATTTATTATTACGAAGCCCATAAGCTCTAAGTGCATTGTAGGCCCCTACAAATCCTGCCCAACGTCCAAATGCAACAATCCGAATATTGTTTTTATCTGTAAGATATTCATAATCAATTAGCTGAATATCCCTGTTTATACTACTTCGGAGCAATCCGAGATTGTGTTTTTGCTTTTTTGCAGTATGCGAAAAAAACATATATGCTTTTCCGGAAATCAGGTAATCGGTTTTGACTTCCTTTACACCAACAAGAAGTGTACACTCGCTTATATCCTCCTGAACTGAAATGCCCATTTGTCTGTATTCATCATCAGAAAAGCATCGGTTTTTATCTGGTTGAATACAAATACTCAATTCCGGAAACCGCCGGGTTAATTGTTTGCATTGTACAGGAGTAAAGGGAACCCGGCGATCGGGTGGATTCTTGGTTTCCCTTAGTATAGCTATTTTCATCATATTGTTTTGATTAGACGAAAATACTTAATTTTACCCATAGAAAAATATGCTGTTAAACTGATTACAACCAAGGAGCCGGAATCATCAATCAACTTAAAGAAATTGGCATATTGCATTTTCAGTTGTTGATCATTAAAATCACTATAAAATTAAATGAAACAAGTACCTATTAAAACTATAACAGAGCTTTCAACGGGATCGTTTATTTTAAGTTTTACAAGGGATTTTGATTTTATTCCCGGACAGGTTATCGGGATAAATATTGGTGAAGAACAGCCGGCAAGGTTGTATAGCATAGCGAGCGGAAACCTTGAAAAAGAAATCAGGATACTCTTTACCAGTAAAGATGACGGCTATCTGACGCCAAAGCTTGCAGGCAGTAAAACCGGTGATTTGATTCAGATTTCTCCCCCTTTCGGTAATTTTGTGTGCAATGAAAAGAATGCTTTCTGGATTGCCTCAGGGACTGGAATTGCTCCATTTGCTTCGATGATTTTCAGCGGAATGCAGGAGGGGAAAACACTTATACATGGCAGTCGTTTCCTTACAAATTTTTATTTTCAGAACGAAATTTTACAAGCTATGGGAAGCAGGTTTGTACGCTGCTGCTCAGCTGAGTCAGAAACCGGAATTTATGCAGGCAGACTTACACAATATTTGAAAGAACTGAAAGATTTACCAGATGACCGGAATTACTACCTTTGTGGAAGTGCTGAAATGGTAGTTGATACAAGGGATATACTTATAAGTAAAGGGATCCCCTATGAAAAAATTATTTCCGAAATATACTTTTAAATGGAAAAGGAAAAGCTTTTTGGCAAAACTTTCGATGAACTTAAAGAAATATCTGCATCACTTGGGTTACCGGGCTTTTCTGCACGACAGATTTCTGAATGGCTTTATAAGAAAAATATAAACGATATTAAAGGTATGACGAATTTATCAGTCAAAAACCGTAATATCCTGGAGGAAAAATTTGAACTTGGAATAATAAATCATTCAAGAGTTCAGGAATCGGTGGATGGTACAAAAAAATACCTTTTTCCGGCAAAAGGAGGAAAATTTATTGAGGCTGCCTATATTCCTGAGACAGACAGAGCCACACTCTGCGTATCATCCCAGATCGGTTGCAAAATGGGTTGTTTGTTTTGTATGACCGGTAAGCAGGGATTTCAGGGAAATTTAACTGCAGGAGAAATTCTTAACCAGGTAAAGGCTCTTCCGGAAAGAGAAAAACTTACCAATATTGTATATATGGGTATGGGCGAACCACTTGACAATACAGAGGAGGTATTGAAGAGTCTGGAAATATTTACCTCTGAATGGGGATTTGGGATGAGTCCGAAAAAAATTACTGTTTCAACCATTGGTATTATTCCTGCACTTGATACCTTCCTTACCCAATCGACCTGTCAGCTTGCGATAAGTATGCATACGCCCTTTGATGATGAGAGAAAAAAACTGATGCCGGTTCAGAATATTTACCCGATAGAAGAAGTTATTCAGTTTTTGAAAAAGTCGGATCACACTAAACAGAGACGAGTATCGATTGAATACATTATGTTTAAAGGATTAAATGATACTCCGCGACATGTAAACCAGCTTGCACGCCTTTTAAATGGATTAAATTGCAGGATAAATCTGATTCGCTTTCATCCCATACCCGATACTCCTCTGGAAAGTACGGAAGTTAAAGATATTCTGATATTCAGAGACAAACTTAATGCAAAAGGTATTACAACGACTCTGCGAAAATCCAGAGGAGAAGACATATATGCAGCATGCGGATTGCTTTCTACGAAAGAGTTGTTGAAAAAGGGTAAAACTGATTATTAATTTCTTCCGGGAACTATAGGAATCAGCTGAATCGTTCTTCTACTTTATTCCAGTTAACCAGTTCCCAGAATGCTTTCACATAATCAGGTCTGCGATTCTGGTAATCCAGATAATAAGCATGTTCCCACACATCGCATGTAAGGAGCGGGATATGTTTTTCGCGAATTGGATTCCATGCGTTCGGACCTTGCATTATTCTTAAACTTCCATTTGAATTCTTCACAAGCCAGGCCCATCCTGAACCAAATAAAGTTGTTGATGCCTGTGTGAACTGCTCTTTAAAACTATCGAATGAACCGAATTCTTTCTGAATTTCAGCTAATAATTTTCCTTTAGGTTCAGAAAACTGCGGCGATTGAAGTGATTCCCAATAAAAGGTATGATTCCAGACCTGGGCAGCATTGTTAAAAATACTCCCATCGGTCAGGCGGATTAATTCTTCCAGACTCTTTTTTGACCATTCGGATCCTTCTGTAAGTTTATTAAGATTATTAACATAAGCCTGATGATGCTTGAGGAAATGAAATTCAATAGTTTTTGAAGAAATTACTGGTTCCAGAGCATCCATGGAATATGGCAATGGCAGAAGATTAAATGTCATGGCAGTGAAAGGTTTCAGTTTTTTTGGCATTCAAAGTTAAGTAACAACTTACTCTGTTCCTCTCTTCGGCACTATTTTTTGATAAAAGATTGAAATGTTTATCTGAATCGTACCGGTCATAATCTGAAACACTGTTTTTTGACCAAAGGCATTGATTTCAGGGCATAAAACAGGCTCTGTTATTCAACATATTTTACTAATTGTGAAAATAGATCTAAGGAAAAGCATGAAAATTTGGTTCATATTTCCTTTTGTAAAACTGGAGTAATACAACTGAGGATGCAATTATTATCATCCCAAGAATAGCATACATATTAATTTTTTCACCGGGGAGAATAATCCACGCCATGATTGCACCTGCCAAAGGGATAATGAATTTCCAGAAATTAAGATCCGAAACCTTAACTCCTGGCCTTTTGAGGAGAATAAACCAGATTGAAATAGCTGCTGCAGATAATATGCTCAGCCAGGATAGAGAAACATAATAGGATAAGGGCTGATGAACAGATGTTAGTCCTTCCAAAGGAATTGAAACGAGGAACAATAATATTCCCCCTAAAAAGAGACTTGAAGAACTTAATACCAATGCCGGAATTTTCGCACCATCTCTCGCAACAAAAACATTGGAAAAGCCAGCTATTATATTTACCATGATGAGAAAAAAGATTCCGGTAAAATTCACCACACCGGAATGTGTAAATTCATTTCTTCCAAGGCTAACCAAAACAATTCCGGAAAGTCCCATGAAATAAATCATTAATTTTTTCAATGTCAGCCTATCCGACTGCATTAAAAAATGTGCAACGAAGGCAATAAATAGTGGTTGGGCACCAATGATTATTGCAGCTAGTGAAGCCGGAACGCGGTTGATCCCCTGATAAAATAATGAATACTGAAGAAATGTCTGAAGCAGTGAGATTAGAACAACTATTTTCCAGTGAATTCTCAGAGATAAAAAAAACAATTTAAGCCCACCGGCAAATGGAAGGATCAACAGACCTGAGATAATAAAGCGGACTCCGGCAAAATTAAGCGGTGTGGTATACTGAAGACCGATTTTAATTCCCACAAAAGCGGAAGCCCATAATAAACAAGCAAATACCGCCGGGATGCTTGTACTGGTACGAAGAATATTCACTTGATTTTTTACCGGATTTAAAAAAATAATTTCTATTCTTAAAACGGACGTTTCGCTATCTCCCAGGGATTTTGATCCTTTGAAGCAGGTTTAATTTCAAAACTATACCACAAAGGTCTGAAGGGCATGGAATATTTTGCATGAGTAAGGGCCCCCCAGGAATCATCGCCACCTACTCCCATCTGACTAAGATCGATATTAAGGAAGACTTCATCTTTTTTTACAAGATCAGTTAAATGAAAGCCATCTCTTTTCGGTCTTGTGAGATCTTCAGAAGAATAGTGCAAAGCAGAAAAACAAATTCGATCAACTGCTTTAAACATGAGGCCGTCGTTATTCAGGTCTTTAAGCATTAACCATCTGGTATCAGTTTTATAGCCATTTTCCTGTGGAGAGATATAGGGAACAAACTGGCTCGTAACGGTTCCTGAATAATGCCCGACAAAAGCAGAAGTATTGCGATCGCTATAGTTTTCGTGAGGGCCTCTTCCAAACCACTCTAGGTTTTCGTAAGGGGAGGTCAGAGCCATAGTCATTCCGAATCGGGGCATTCCAGGAAAATCCTTCCCCGCCGGTTCCATAAACATTCCGACCCGAATTTCACCTTCGCCATTGATTTCATAATTTATATACAGATTTGCCTCAACATCGGGTAACCAATAGTCTGCATCAATAACGTAATATTTTTTATCATCCATTTGATGTTTGAAGTCTTTTAGTACTGCATTTTTGCCCGCATCTTTCCACATCCCCAGCCGAACGGGCATATTATTTCCAAAATCGTTTTCAGTTGGTGCGCGCCAGAAATTCGGCATAAGTTTGCCTGCATTAACTTTTTTACCATTTAAACTGATGGCATATAAAAGTCCATCTGTCTTACTGAATTCGTAAATGCTTTGACCTGCCTGAATGCTCAGACTGGTTTTGGTTTCGGTTACTATCTTATCTCCACGATCTTCTGCCTTATTGCTTAGACTACCCGCTGTTCCGGGAAACGTGAACTGCTCCATGGCAAAAATATGTCCGGCCGGGACAAGAGGCTGATTGTGATCTACAAATGCCGTGAAATTTATAAAATATTCCACCCCGGGTTTTGGGGTGAATGATTTGATATCAAGGTTCATAATTCTGCTGGTTCCCGGAGCGATATCAGGATTTACAATCATGCCATCCTGAACCACTTTTCCTTCACCTTCAATTTCCCAGTAAATGGTAAAATCCTTAAGATTCAAAAAATCGTACTTATTCCGGATTTCAATCATATCGTTAGCAAAAGCAACCATTTTAAAACCAATATTCTGGTATACTTTTTTTACTTCTGCCAAACCGGGTTTGGGGCTGCGATCGGGCCATACAAGTCCATTCAGGCAAAAGGTTCCATCGCTGGGAACATCGGCAGGGCCGTAATCGCCACCATATGCCCAGTATTTTCTACCATCGGGTGTGTATTTAGCAAATCCCTGATCGACCCAGTCCCAGATAGATCCACCCTGTAGCTGATCATTACTCTCAATTACATCCCAGTAATCCTGAAAATTTCCTGTACTGTTGCCCATTGCATGAGCATATTCGCACATAATCAATGGTTTTGGCCGGATTTTCTCAGCATACTGTGATAAATATGAAATGGGTGAATACATCGGACATTCGAGATCTGAATTTCTGCCACCCTCTGCTCTTTCGTAATGCACGGGACGGGAAAGATCACGTGATTTGACATAATCATAAGTTGCATCGAAATTAACCCCATCACCGGATTCGTTTCCCAGTGACCACATAATTATGCAGGGATGATTCTTGTCTCTCTCCAGCATTCTCTGCGTGCGGTCGAGATGAGAGAGTTTAAATACCGGATTATTTCCAAGTGTTTTATCGGGATCATATCCCATGCCATGAGCTTCGATATTTGCTTCATCGATTACATATAGTCCGTATTGATCACAAAGTTCATAAAAGCGGGGATCATTGGGATAGTGAGCAGTCCGGACAGTATTAATGTTATTCTGTTTCACCAGCTGTATATCCCTGATCATCATCTCCTCTGAAACAACATGACCATTAAATTCATCATGCTCATGGCGGTTAACGCCTTTAATTTTGATGGCTTTACCATTAAACAAGTAAAGTCCGTTTTTAATTTCTGAACTTCTAAAACCTGTTTTGCAGGAAAGTGACTCCAGCAGTATGCCTTTCTGATCCCTGATTTCAATAAGTAGTGTATAGAGTTCAGGCGTTTCGGCAGACCATTTCCGTGGATTTTTAAGTTTCGTACTGAATTTTAACGGGAGTGAGCTTTCGGATTTAAATCGTAATTCGGCATTTTGCGTGAATACCGGATTCTCATCTATAGGACTATTCAGAAGACTTACTTTTACCTGACAGGTTCCTTTTATTCCCTGGTAGTTTTTAACATTCAGTTCAATTTCGAGATTCCCGTCAGTATAATAATTCTCCAGCCCGGCTTTACAAAAGAAGTCAAAAACATGAAACTTTGGAGTTGCAAAAAGATAAACATCCCTCTCAATACCGCTTATTCTCCAGAAATCCTGACATTCAAGCCATGAACCATCAGACCAGCGGTAAACTTCCAGAGAAATCGTGTTTTCACCTGCCTGAACATATGAAGTAATATTAAATTCGGCTGGTGTTTTGCTATCCTGACTATAGCCAACTTTCTGACCGTTAATCCAGATATAAAACGCAGATTTTACTGCTCCGAGGTGTACAAATATTTCTTTACCTTCAAAATTTGCAGGTAGAGTAAAACTTCTTTTGTAGGATCCTACCGGATTTGGATCATCGGGGATATTCGGAGGATTTGGATTCTTAGTGAATTCATATGGAATATTAACATAGATTGGAATTCCGTAACCCTGCAACTCCCAGTTTGCCGGTACCGGTATTAGATCCCAACCCGAAACATCAAATTCGTTTTTAAAGAACTCTTTAGGTCTTTCAGCCGGCTTTTCCGAGTAGTGAAAGAACCATTCCCCATTTAATGATAAATAGTTTGCGCTTTTTGTCCGATCAGCATTCAATGCCAATGCGGAATTTTCGAAAGGGAATAAGGTAGCATGAGGTGTTTCCTTATTTACCTGAACGATTGCCGGATTATTCCATTCAGGTTGCTGAGCCACAGATACGTCCCAAATCATGATAGTACATATGAAAAGATACTTCAACTTTCTCATTCCGAAATCATTTATAAAATTGATACTAACGCCATAAATTGTCCGGATAAACACCTTGTTTTACAAGAGAATTTATCATTTCAAGAACATTGGGTCGATCTTCCTTATAGGTTACTCCAAACCAGGTAGCATCGGTTTTTAATACCCTTATCCTGGCCTTCTTTTCGCGAATTAACCTGTCGGCCACCAATGGTATATATAGTTCGGCCTTCGGATCCATCGAATTTTTCGCAATGAACTCGTTAAACTGTTCTTTCAGAAATGGAAATACTCCCGGGGTTACTCCAAAGAGGTTCATGGAAACAAGACAATTAGCAGGAAGCAATAACTCTTCCCCGTTATCCTCCATATTAATAATTCCCTTGGAAGTCTCTTTAATTTTTGTTCTTTCGGTTATGGAAACAAGGTAACCGTGGCTATCTGTTTCACAAACTCCGCGTGAAACGGTACCATACTTTGAAAGTGTATTACGGATGGGATACCCGGCCAGACAATGTTCAAGAATGCTGCCTTCAGTAGTTGCGGTAAGATAATCGGCAATTATTTTATAACTCTCTCTTCCATAAAAATCATCTGCATTAATTACGGCAAATGGGGTGTCGATTTTCTCAGCAGCCATAAGCACAGCATGTGCTGTTCCCCATGGTTTTTTTCTTTCGGGGGATATCCTGGTACCTGCAGGAACTTTATCGATGCTCTGAATAACATAATCGATATCGATATTTGCAGGAAACTTTCTGATATAGCTGGAGTTGAATTCATCCTCCATAGATGGTGAGATTACAAAAACGACTCTCCCGAATCCTGCTCTTTGTGCATCAAAAATTGAATAGTCAGTTATTGTTTCTCCGGAAGGGCCGAATTGTTCTGTTTGTTTCATACTTCCGTAACGACTGCCCATGCCTGCAGCAAGAATTAATAATGTTGGTTTCACTTGTTAGCTATATTAAATTTGTATTTTTCTTCTCAAAGATTGTGAAAATAATCGAAATACAGATTGAAGGAATTTGAAAAACTTGTTGTGCTTATTCAGAATGTTGCTAAATGTTCCAAAAAAGAGGGTCAGATAACCCATTTTACATTTTTTACTTTCCGTTAAGTAATTGATTTTGTATTATTGAATCTGGAAATCTGCATTAATTATACCTCATACCTCAATAATAACTATTGCAATGGTAAAAGATTTTTTTGCTTTATTTATATCAAAAATCAAGTCCCGAAAAACAGTTGTAAGAATCTCATTTTTCGTTCTTGGAATTGGATCAGTGGTTTGGTTTTTAATCCGTGTTATCCCAAAACCGAGCAGAGCTGTCTACCCTTGTATGAGGGCTGTAGCGCCCATAATGAGTGGATTTGTGATCTACCTCTTATCCCTCAGTGGTTCTGTTTTGGCGTTCAGAAAAGCTAATGAGCATTTCCGGTTGTCAAAATATAAAACAGCCATATTTTTTGGATTTGCTGCAATTGCTGCAGGCCTGCTTGTCTTCGGGCAAAATGCACTTACAGTGCTTGGATCTTCTGAAAAAGCAGACAGTTTTACCGATTTGCCAAATGATCCCATGGGAGAAGCGAAAGGAATATACCCTGGAAGAGTATCATGGATTATGGACAAAGGTTCAACCAATGAAAACTGTACAAATATTTCAGGCGACTATTGGTATATGGACAAGAATACCAACCAGATTGCAGTAAATAAAATGCTTTCAAATGGTTTAAAGAACCTGACGGGTCGTTCAACATCTGCCGAATCCTGGGATGCCCTTTTTAAGTATTTCAATTATACTAAGGGGTACGGGTGGAAAGGATATACAGCAGGTGAAAAAATTGTTGTAAAGCTTAACCTTACAAGTAATGGTAACGGTGGCAGGACTATGAAGGAAGGTATGAATTCAACCCCGCAGCTTGTTCTCGCTCTTTTGCAGCAGCTTGTCGATACTCTGCATATCGCTCAGTCTGATATAACAATCGGAGATCCCTATCGCGGTTTTTCAAATGAATACTGGGATAAATGTCATACCAAATATCCGAATGTTCATTATTTCGAAGGAAAAGGAACCGACGGCAGGGAACAGACTCTTATTTCTGCAGGTAATGTTTATTTTAACAGTGATGGCAATTTTCAATCTAGATTACCTAAAGCATATGTTGATGCTTCTTACCTTATCAATATGCCTTGTCTGAAATCTCATGGCTCGGCCGGAATTACCATTGCAGCAAAAAACCATCAGGGATCTGTAATAGATTCTGACCAGAATGCTACCAATCAGAGTATGGGAGCCCTGCATTACGACTATCCTGATAATGCAGAAAATAAGGTTATGGGTATTTACAGACATATAGTTGACTATATGGCGCATGAAAAACTTGGCGGCAACACCCTGGTTTACATTGTTGATGCTATATGGAGTGGCAGAGACTGGTTCGGAACAGTTGAAAAATGGAAAATGGATCCATTTAATAACGATTGGACATCTTCCCTGTTCCTTTCGCAGGATGCAGTGGCCATTGAGTCGGTAGGCTTTGATTTCCTCTACTACGAATATGCCAACTACAAAGAAAGTCACGCAAATGTGCTTTTCCCAACATGGACAGGAGTTCAGGATTATATTCATCAGGCTGCAGATCCCGCAAACTGGCCGGAAGGGATTCAATACGATCCAAATCATGCTGATCACAGCTCACCGGTTGGTTCCCTTGGTGTTCATGAACACTGGAATGATGCCGCCAAAAAGGAATACAGTAAGAATCTCGGTATAAATAAAGGAATTGAACTTTCGGTGCACCCGGAAAGTCTTGCTGAAAACCAGATGGTACATGTTTCCGGAATCACAGTCCCATCTGCCATGACAATTACTGAAAATACACTTCTTGTTGCAGATTTATCCCCTGAAAACACCCCGAATAAAGGGATTATATGGCTAAGCAGCGACAATACTATTGCTACAGTTGATCAAAACGGCCTGGTGCATCCACTAAAAAGCGGAAATACCACAATAAAAGCTATCACAGTTGATGGGAATCTGACAGCAACATCCCTTATTATCGTTGACCTGAACAACAGCATACGGGAAAATAAGCTTACTGCCTGTACTGTTTATCCGAATCCTGTTATCGATAGGGTAACATTCAGTTATAATCTCAGCGAGAATGCTTTAGTACGTGCGGAAATTTATTCCACAGAAGGTAAATTGATACTTAGCAGTTCCGGCAAAAATCAGTTAACAGGCAGAAATTCCTTAACTTTTAATCTGTCTGACTATTCAATTTCTAAAGGAGTATATCTTTGCAAAATCACAGCTTCAGGTAAATCCACCTTCACTTTTACAGCAAGAATGATAGTTGGAAATAACTAAAGAAACTATTTTCTGATTATGAGAAAAAATTGGTTACTACTCCTTGGTATTACTATTGTTTTTATTCAGTGCAAAAAAGAAAACGATAGTAAAACTGAAGCCGGATTTGAGGAAGTAAATACTTATATGCCAGGAAAGTTGCAGATTAATGCAATTGTAATTGATCCCTCCGGAGATAAGTGGATAGGCACTGATTCTGGTTTGTTCAGGTCTGATAATACTAAATGGCTGTCCTTTACCGCGCTCAAAAATGTCAGGATCAATTCTTTGCAAACAAAAGAAAACAATATTTTCATTGGTGCGGAGTCGGGAGCATACACTGTACAGCCAGAAAGCGGCATTATTGATTCGTTTACCCGGAATCAACCCGGTGTTTCATTAAATTCCGTAACTATTTTTAATACTGGTTTTGGGGATCGGAAGTGGTTTGGAATTCCTGCAGGGCTATCAATGTTTGACGGTAACATATTCCTTCAGAATAAATATATTGCACTGAGTCTGGTTTCCATAACCCGTGTAAACTCGATGGCCTTCCGCTATAATGATGCTTTTTTCGGTACAAATGGGTTATTCCTCTATCGTGTTAAATATAATCCTGAAACGGATGCGATAACCGGTGCATCGCAGTTATTGGGAGGAGCCGATAATCCATATCTGAATTATAATGGTGAACTTACAACAGATACCATTTTTTGTGTAATGGCAAGTGCTGACAGTTCGATCTGGTTTGGATCGTTAAAAGGCTTAACGCGTAACAAGGGTGAGACAAAAGTTGACAACGGTGATTTTGAATATTTTTTGAGGGATGAAAAAGTAAGGTGTGTTTATGAATTCAGCATGGACGAAATTTGGGCCGGAACTGAAGATGGTATCTTTGTAAGGAAACAAAATGTTTGGGAACATTACTCAGTAGAAAACGGGATAAGCGGATATACAATTTTTTGTATGGCAAAAGATTTGGATGGATCTATTTGGATCGGAACGGAGAAGGGACTGACAGTTTTTAAAAATGGTGAGTTTCGGAGTTCCAGCTAATCAATAGGGAAAAAAGCATAATTTGTATATTCTGATTTCGTTTCTGATACAGGGCCCGTATGTCCGCATTTATAAATTTTTCTGATCTCATACCTCATGCTTTGCATGAATTCCAGTACCTCATTGCCTTCCATTTTCGTGTTTTGAAAAACATCTTTACTAATTTCGATGATTAATACCGGTTTTAATTCCTTCAGGATTTGTTTCATCCCTCTTAATGCAAAGATCTCAGCTCCCTCTATATCAATTTTAATCATTTTAATTTCAGTAATACCCTCTTTCTGAACATATTCATCTAGGCTTATGGATTCTGCTATTTCCACCTGACCGCTTTCGGTATCATGGTGAAAAATACTCGACATACCTACATTTTCGTTTGATGAAACAAATAATTCAAGTGTTCCGGAAGATTCAAAAACTGCTTTCCGTTTAGCAGTAATGTTTTTCAGACCATTGAGTTGAATATTAGCAAGTAACTTTTCATAAACCCTTGTAACAGGTTCAAATGAATGCACTTTTCCTTCAGTCCCTACAATTTTAGATGCTATAAGTGAGAAGCACCCAATATTGGCGCCAACATCAAAAAATACGTCTCCGGGGTTTAAATTAAGTTTTAAAAAATTGGTACCGCGTTCATCCCATGATCCAAAAAAATAAATGTGCTGCTGGATCCATTCGTCCATATCAACATTGATTTTCAGGCTGGAATCAAACCGGCAAACAGTAGATTGTCCCTGAAAAAGTTTTCGGGGTTTAAAAAGCTTCTTATAAAATCCGAAATATCGTTTTCTGAAGAAGGGAAAAATAAAAAGGATTTTGAAAAATTTCGCTTTAAAATGCATTATAAGGATTTTTCTTTTTTTTTCAAATCTAATCAATAGCCCTCAAGCTTCAAAATACCATTTTCAGTTAGTATTAAAAATTCAATGTTGTCAGGTAAAATAATAAGAGATTACCTACGGTGAGCTCGTACGCCAGCGTACTCGGTTCTTCGCTTCGTTCAGAATGACACTCCATTGACGATGCTTTGAGGGATCTGCGGAATTATGAAGTTTATAAAATGCTTAATCTGGCAAGGTACTGAAAATTCTGATCCTGCATAATTAATTCAGGCTTAAACCCCTCCTTCTCTGCATATTGACACAGCGTATCGAAATCCACATACAACCAATAAAATGAATCTGACTTCTTTCCGTTAAACTCCATAACGAATTCAATTTCCCCAAAATACCTTTGGTCCTGCATCCTGAGGATTTCACAGGTTTCATCATCACTTATCAGGTATATCAGGTTAGCTGAATCGAAAAGCAGTTGTCCGCCAGGATTCAAATAGCCTTTGATATGTTTAAGAAACAGCGACAATCCTTCAATGGAGTGCACGATGCCAATCCCATTCATCAGCATGAGAAGTGTATCAAATTTCCCGGGAGCCGGATCAAAGACATCACGATTTAAAACATTTTTAACTCCCCGCTTTTTCATAATTTGGCAAGCTGCTGAAGACAATTCCAAAGCTGTGATACTAAGACCAAATTTTTGTAATTCAAGACAATGAGAGCCTGCTCCTGCACCAATATCGAGAATGGTTCCACGCGACAAGTTAATAGCTTCACGCTCAATTTCAGGCATTTCATTATATCCTCTGAAATAATGAGAAACCGGCTGATGATCCGGATCAAATTCCGGACTGTGAATTATTATTTCTGCGGATGAATCACCCGCGTAATAAGCGCTAAGGGCGCATCCCAGAATTTCGGATGGATTCATAAAGCATATCTGATGTGTTAAGTTGCTTTTCTTCTGCCATTTGTTCAGCGCCTGAAAGCATAAATATTCTTGATTTAACCGAATCTTTGTTAACCTTTTTAAACAAAACGCCTGAATTATCTAGTTTTACTGCAACAGAATAGTGAGTATTCATTGCAATTCTGGCGCTAATCTGCTGATACAACGGCCTCATTTCAGAAAAGGATTCTTTCGGGAATGTCATTCGGTTTAGTCCGGATTTCTCCGCAGCTGAACGTAAATATTTATGAAAGCTAATAAGCGACATTGCAGGGAAAAGAGTATCATTCCGGTAAAACCTGTTTTGATATCTTTTACATATTTCGCTGGCAAAACGGTTTAACAGAACTTTGCGTTCTATATGTTCATCGTATTGTATATGGCGGCTATTTAAATTTGCTTTGGTAATACCTGAAATTTTTGAAAACCTGATGCCGGAAAAGCAGATAAAACAAAAAATATCTCTGCTCCAAATTTCTTTTTTTGATAATCCTTCAATATTAAAAAAAATGATTAATTCCTGCCATCTGAGAAATACTTCGTTGAAAGATATATTATTTTTTTCGGGGGAAAAACGGATATGCTCATAATCTCTGGAGTATATGAGTTTCCGATTCATGCACCAGTTCAAAAACCATTTAAGGAGATCAAGGTTTTTTTTAATACTTGAATCCATGAGACCTTTTTCACGATAATAATTGATTAGTTTATCTGCAAAATTCTGGTCAATCTTTCCGGGATTTAGCAATTCTTTTTTTTCCTTAGAAAATTTTTGAAGCTGAGAATAAAAAGTTTTCATTTTCTTAAATGTGGATTGGCTCCACTTACTATTGCTCTCCTCCATAAAACGCAACATCAATCCGAAAAAGGAAGGCACAGATGATTTAACCATGAAACGGATTTGATTCTGAAAATCAGCAGCATCCGGAATAACTCCGTCCGATAATAATATAGAGTAATGCCTTCTAATCCTTTCCTCCAGCAAATCCAGATAAGGGTTTAATTCCACTGCACTCAAAAACGCGGGAAATGCTCTTTCATTTGATTTGTCCCATTCCTGTTGCCTTACTTTTCGACCTGTATAAACTTTCACCCGATTTGAAGAATAAGAAAACGATACAATAACAGGACTCTCAGCATTAGAATCTGTTCCTTTTTTGGGTTTTCGTTTTTCAATATAAAAATGCAAACTGGACATTTCATACAATTATCATACAATTATAGTAATATAAATTATTATATACAATTGTTTATTAATATATTATAATTTTATTAATATTCTATATTACTCTACTATTTTTATAATAATATATGCTCGTTTTAAGTTCCCTTCCACATTTATTCTGTTATTAATATTTGTACTCGTTTTATCCCTTAGCTTTGCTGGATATCAAATCAGGAGTTCTAATGAAATGCGATTAGATCTAATAACCACACAGGACGGCTCACACACATTATACAGGGCGGATTTGGATGAACAATATCATTCAGTATTTGGAGCCATACAGGAATCCATGCATATCTTTATCAGAAATGGGTTTCTGGCAGTTGATAGAAATCCGGTTCAGGTTTTTGAAATGGGATTTGGCACCGGATTAAACACTCTTTTAACTTATATTGAATCGCAAAAAAGTAATATCAGGGTAAAATATTACAGTATTGAAAAGTTTCCTTTATCAAGGCATTTGTGGTCACAGCTAAATTACCCATCCATTTTACCAGAAGGATCAGGGGAACTATTTGCATCGATTCATAACTCTGAATGGGATAAGGATTCCGAGAGTGGGAAGTTTTGCCTGCACAAAATTCATGGCGATTTTCTGAATTATTCTATCCCGGCAGGTAATGATCTTGTGTATTACGATGCCTTCTCTCCGGATAAAGAGCCTGAATTATGGAAGACTCATTTATTTCAGAAAATATTCGATTCAATGAAAAGTGGTGGTATACTTATGACGTATTCAGCTAAAGGAGAGGTAAGAAGAAACCTAATTTCATGTGGATTCCGTGTAGAAAAGCTGGAAGGTCCGCCCGGAAAAAAACATATTTTGAGAGCCATTAAATAATCAGTAAAAAAAGTATCTCTTAAAAGATATTTCTCTAACTTCGCAGCCATTGTATTATAAACGTAAATAAACACATGAAAAATCAAAAAATCATAGTCATCGTTGTTGGAATAGTTGTTCTGATTGGTGGCTACATCGCAGGTAGTTTCTTCCCGGTTACTAAGACATTGAAAATCGGAAACTCAACCAAATTAAATACCGAATTGGATTCTTTCGCCTATGCATACGGAATGTATATGGGTGGTGGAACGCTTACAAGTCTGGACCAGATTCTGGCAGATGAGGAATTCCCAAAAGAAGGTTTTGTAAATGGAGTAAAGGATGGTTTGAATGAAGTAAACGACATTATGGATCCTATGGCAGTTCAGGGATTCCTTCAAAACTTCTCAATGAAACAGCAAACAAAAATGATGGCCAAAGCAGATGAAAAGGCCGGTAAAAATTTAGAGGATGGTACGAAATTTCTCGAAACCAATAAAGGCCGGGACGGAGTAACCACCACAGCTTCAGGACTTCAATATGAAGTTTTGGTAAAAGGTAATGGCATCTCACCTCTTGCATCAGACAGTGTAACGGTTCATTACACAGGAACATTGCTTGATGGAACTGTATTTGACAGTTCAGTTGAACGTGGCGAACCGGTTACTTTTAAGCTTAATCAGGTTATACCTGGCTGGACAGAAGGTTTGCAACTTATGAGAGAAGGAGATAAATACAAATTATTTATACCTTCAGAGATAGCTTATGGAGAAGCTGGAGCCAGAACTATTGAACCCAACTCAACATTAATTTTCGAAGTGGAATTACTTAAAGTAATAAAAGTAAAATAATCAGGTTTCAATACTGATATTTCGGTTTTCACGACATTAACAGGAAAAGGTTAGAGAGTTCTCTGGCCTTTTCTTTTACAATTAAACACAAAAAAATGAGCTTCGAAACAACTGGTAAACTTATCGAAGTATACCCAACAACAGCAATCAGCGATAAATTTAAAAAGAGAGAATTCGTTATTGAGCAGGCTGAAACCAAAAATGGTTTTGACTTCAAAGACTATGTCAAATTTCAGGTAACTCAGGACAAGTGCTCACTACCCGATCAGGTTAAAGTCGGTGATATGGTTAAAGTAAGTTTTAACCTTCGCGGACGTAAGTGGGAAAAAGATGGTAATGTAAATTACTTTACAAATCTTGAAGCCTGGAAACTTGAAAAACTAGGTTCTCAGAACACAGGTTCTGATTCTTCCGGTTTTCCTGATGTTTCTCAGGCGCCAATATCTGATAATAAAGAGTTCTCTGCATCTGCTGAAGAACTTGACGATTTACCTTTTTGATTCTAACCCCTTAAAATCAAGAAGGTTTATCGACAATAGCAATACAGAAAAAGAGTATTCCTAAAAATTTATTTTCGGAGAATTTACTTCTACAAGCTATATACCTCTCCAAAAACCCCAAAAAATAAAGAACGAAAACTAAACAAGTATTGACCGGATTGACTGCCTGCTGGCCTCAATCTCGTTATGCTTTTCAAGATAATCTATTGTAAAACTGAAAGTTGAACCATGGAAGATATTTGATTCGACCCATATATCCCCTCCCAAAAGTGATATAATACCCTTGGCAAGTGTTAAACCCAGACCTACTCCTCCTTCGGATGTGCCATAATCCTCATCCTGCTTTTCAAATTTATTGAAAATTGCTCCTGCCTTTTCATTTAAAATTCCTTTTCCACTGTCTTTAACAAAGAACTGAATTTTTTGATCCTCTCTGATAAAGTAACCAAATTCTATAATTCCTTTAGTTGTAAATTTAAGTGCGTTACTTAATAAGCTCGATAGCACCTGGGTAAGACGGTATTGGTCGGTTACTATCATAAAATCTTCTCTACGGTTACCCTTATTCAATAATAATGCAATATGATCCTTACCCAGTTTGTGTTTATCGATATTAAAATAATGATAAACCTGCTGTATCAGCATATTCAGATTTACCCTCTCCTTATTAATTTTGAGTTCGTTTACTTCCAGAAGTGAGGCATCGATCATAGCATCAACAATGGTAAGCAAACTATTCCCGCTCTGGTTAATATGCTCCATATACTCTTCCTTCTTATCGCTTGTTATGTTTTTATCGATAAGCAGATTGGAAAACCCAAGAATTGCATTCATTGGAGTACGCAGCTCGTGTGAAACACTCGACAGGAATCTGGCTTTTATCCTTTCAGTTTTTAGCCTGTTCTCGTCAAATTTAATTTCAAGCTGCCGGACTTTTTTTTCCAGTTCAGCTACGTATTTCAACAACTCCTCGTATGTAGGTTTGCCTGTCATGAGAGAGATATTTAGCCCGGTAATTAGCGTATTTTCCTCAGAATTGCCTTAGCTTTTTCACTATAATAACTATCCGATTTTGCAATTTCCGTAAACTGAATAATTGCTTTTTCTTTTTCTTCGGTTTTCAGATAACAAAATCCGAGATACCATTTAGCCTGTTCAATGTAAAGGTTATCATCGTGTTCAATAACCTTTGAAAATGAATTTCCAGCTTTTTGGTATTCGGCAATTTCGAAATAAGAAATACCTGAATACAATTGAGTTGCGATCTGCGCTGGATCTTTTTCAAGAACCTTTTCAAACAACACTACAGCCTCACTGTACTCATGATTCTGATATTTTTCGAGAGCATTCCGCAATGCCCGATCTGTTTCCGAACTACCGGAACGATTGGTGGATGTAATATCGTATGGTTGGTAATACTTTTCAATTACTTTCTGACTACTTGTATACCTGAAAAGATTAATGGCTGAAAAGCCGAGAAGCATAGCCAGGGATGCGGCAACAGCCACCCGTGCCATTCTTCGGACGCGTGGTTTTGAAGTAATAGCTGTCTCAGGAGCAAACTGTGTATGCATTTCACGCAATTGCATCCTGAATTCAAGAACTTCGGTGTCAGCGAGAGCCTCATCGACCTCTTTGTATAAATCAAACTCCTGTTTGAGTTTCGGGTCGTTTTTAAGATCCTCCTCAAACCTGGAAGCAGTTATTGCATCGAGCTCACCCTCCAGGTATTTCGAAATAAGATGCTTATTCCTATTCATATATGTAAATATTAAATATCAAGTAGATACTTACAAAATGAGATAAACTCATGTCTATCTAATTATAATCTAAAACACGCAAACGCCTGTTTCTTAAATGCTTTAGTATATCTGGTAATATAATTCTAATATAAACTAAAGAGTCCTTGGTGGTGTAGTTTGAGATGGGTCATTTACATACACAACTGGTTCTGCTCCACCTTTTATCGCAATCATTTGTATTCCGCTAAGCGAATAATTACTAAAAAAAGAAATTTTCTCGTTAACTAATTTTTTTCCGAAAAGGTTGTTTAAAGTTTTCATCGTTTATTATTTTGGGGTTATCAGGAATAGGTTCCTATCTCTTAATACCGAAAATGACCCAAACCTTACCCAAAAAAATCAATTATTTTTCACTTTTTTTAAAAATATTTTTTAATATATTGATATACTGATACTTACAATTGGGAAAAAAATCGTATTTTTAACCAATAAAAAGTGAGATTTTGACGATTTTTGAAATTATGATTAAAGAAAATTTCAGGATTTGTATTTTTTTACTGTTTGTTTTGCAATATGCAAACGGGTCATTTTCTATTAGTCCGGCACCGGCTGACACAAGTCATGAACAGGCAGAGTCAATTCTCAAAGAAATCCATCTCAGGGCTTTTGAGGAAAGAGATAAGGGAAATTATGAAAAGGCATACCGTATGTATCTGGATGTGGTACGTCTGAAGGAAAATTACTCTCCGGATGACACCCTTAAACTTGCCTTTGTTTACAATAATTTCGCCCTAATTTTAACTGCTGCATGGAAATTTGAAGAGGCTCTGTATTATTACGATATAGCAATTGATTTAGCAGCCGATATTGACCCAACTTTTTATTATGAACTATTAAGCAATAAAGGGGTACTATTTTTAAAAATTAGAGATTTACAATCAGCAATCACATATTTTGAAAAGTCCGAGGAATACTTTCTCAATAATCTGCCAGAAGATTCTGCAATTTTTAAACGTGTCATTTACAATAAAATTATAGCTCTTAATGGACTTGGAAAATATACTGAATCACTTGAATGTCTCGAATCCATTGAAAAGAATGTTCTTTTATCAAAATCGGAAAGATTTTTAAATGACTTTGTAAGGTTTCAAATTTTTAATCAAAGTAATAATGCTGAAGAAACTAAGAATACCTATTTTGAACTAAATAAAAAGACATTATCCGGTGTTCTTGGAACAAGAATACAACTGGAGTATATTACTTTTCTATATTATAAACTCAATAAAATAGATGAAGCTATTGTTTTATATAATTCTATGGAGGAAAGAATTGATTCCACAACATTTGATAATATTAATTTGTATACACTTTATAATAATCGCGGCAATTGTTATGAAATAAAGGGAATGTATAAAGAGGCCCTTGAAAATTATCAAAAGGCATTAATTGTACAGTATCACGGATTTCTGATTTCGAACATATTGAAATCTCCTCCGGTATCATCTGTCTATGAAGAGCTTCGGAATAATGTGCTTTTCAAAAACAAAGGTGAAATCATGTTCAAATATTATAATGTTAATCATGATACCTCCATACTCGCAGCAAGTCTTGAAAATTGTCTCAGAAGTATAAATACGATACAGAAAATGCGCTACAGAATTACTTCCGAACAAGGTCAGTTTCTTGTTTCGAAGAAGGAGCGTTTTGTTTACGGTCTTACCCAGAGGGTAGCTCTGGAACAATACCGCCTGACAGGTGATAAACAATTTCTGTATAAGGCGTTTGAAGTAAACGAAAAAGGAAAAGCTTTTACTCTGTTGTCGGCAATGCGTAGTGAAAAAGCAATGAATTTTGGCGATGTTCCTGAAAAGATAAGGAAGCAGGAAGAGGAACTTAACCGTCAGCTATCACTTTACGACGAGCTCCTGTATAAAGAAAAACAATACCCTTTGCCCGACAAAGAAAAAATTTCGAACTGGGAAAATCAACTTTTTAACACCACTCTTCAATACGACAAATTATTACGAAAACTGGAAAGGGAATATCCTGAGTATTACCGTTTGAAATTCGATGAAGATATAACGGATTTGCATGAAATTCAGAAGAAAATAGACAAGAATACAGTACTTCTTGAATACTCCTATCTTGATTCAGTATTGATCATTTATACTGCAAGCAGGACTAAAACAGATGCTGTTATTGTAAATATACCTAAGGGTTTTGAAGATAAGTGCATCGAATTTCTGAATCTGATAACCACTCAGAGTTTTGAGAATGATGTTAATGAAACCTTCAACAAGTACATTTCCCTGGCTCATGAGCTTTATACCTATGTAATTGAACCGGTTAAGGATCAGCTTGATGGGGTAAATCTTATAATAATTCCTGACGGTGCTATCTCCTATCTTCCATTTGATGCACTTCTTACTTCATATGTACCCCCCGGAAAGGTCAACTACCGGCATATGCCTTATCTTATTAAGGATTACTCGGTAGGATACTCATTTTCTTCAACCATCCATTTTAATCCAATACAGCATATAAGGATACCCAGTGAGTCAATCCTCGCATTTGCTCCAGCTTATTCAAATATTGGTCCAGGGAACAGTCAATCCAGAGAAAACCCTAATCAGGTATACCTTGATCTGGAAAATCTTCCGGGTGTAAACCGTGAGGTTGTGCAGATATCAGAAATGCATAAAACGGATGCATTCCTTAACATGTCTGCCAAAGAATCTGCATTTAAAGAAAGAGCCGGTCGCTACAGTATCCTGCACCTTGCGATGCATACTATGATTGACAATAATGACCCCTTGCTGTCAAAGCTTATATTTACTCAGGTTCCCGATGGATCAGAAGACGGTTTGTTACATACCTATGAGATTTATAATCTTAAGCTTAACGCGAGTCTGACAGTACTTTCCTCCTGTTCCAGCGGTTATGGGAAAATTCAGCCCGGTGAGGGTGTTCAGAGTCTGGCCCGTGGATTTGCCTATGCCGGTTGCCCTTCCATATTAATGACATTGTGGGAGGTTAACGATGGATGTACAGTTTCCCTTATAACTGAATTTTACAAATATCTTATTGAACACAGAACAAAACCCGAAGCTTTACGTGAATCGAAGTTAATTTTTCTAAACGGAGCCGATCCATTACAATCAAACCCGTTTTTCTGGGCTTCTTTTGTCGTAATCGGTGATTCCTCACCAATTTATCCATTCAGTACAGATCTGGCAGCACTAAATGCATTTCTGCTTATAATACCTCTTGGAGTAGTTGGTGCTTACTACAGAAATTACAGAAAACAGGAAAAAGGTCAGAGAAAGAATGCTGCTTAGGGTCTACAATTTATCGGATTGAAAGTCAGGGTGTTCCCTTATTAAACGAATAAGGTATTCTTTACAATAGTGCCTGCGCTTCATGATATAGTTTTCGCTTTTAAGTCCCATTTTGGCAGCAATTTCTTTGCTGGTTTTCCCTTCATTCGACATTTTAAGAATAAGCTGACAATCTTCAGGAAGATCAAGAAACACCTTCTGGTAAAGAGCATATTTGAAATCGTGTTCCTGAAAAGGCTGCGGCTCTTCAAACTCAATGAATTCGTGTTCTTCATTAAGTTTTACTGTAATATTTCTGTTCTTATTCAGGTGCTTTATCCAGATTATCCTTGCAACGGAGTAAATGTATGTCTGTAAGGAGCTTTCCAGCTTAAAATCCCTGTCTTTGCGTACATTTTCAAAAACAACTATCATGGCTTCCTGGAAAATGTCTTTGGCATCTTCTGCAGTACCGTTATTGTTCATTACAAAATGTAAAACTGTTTGAAAATTCTTACTATAAATAAATCTTAGAACCGTATTATCACGTTTTCGGATTCCTTTAATTAGTTCTTGTGATGAATAACGGTTCACTGCTTTTGGATATTAAGATAACCGCTTCAAATCTAAAAAAAAAAAGAATCTGAATTACAAAATGTTACTTTCGTCAATAAAAAGTGCTTATTCTGTCAAAAAGCGTATCATTTTCTCAATCGAGTGTTCACACACTTTACAAAAGCAATCAGGCGTATTGCTTTTCATATAACAATCCAATGCCGGACGGTAAACACCTTTTGCAACATATCCTCCCCCTTCAAAAACACCTGTAATGCTTTTATAATCCTGTGTTGAAGGTGTCGGCACAGGAGTTCCCTGTTCAATCATTTTTTCCCACTTGGAGGAGAAATCCACCAGGGTTGTGAGATTTGGTTCCCAGGGTTCAATATCAGGGGAATAAAACTCATTATATGAAACGTCGGAGGTATAGTATTCATCGCCCAGCCCGGCGAAGCCATGACCAAATTCATGAACGAATACCTTGGCTGAAAGTATATTATCGACTGAAGTAAGATTATAGTGATTGTATACTCCCCCTCCGCCATATTTTTCAGTGTTTACCAGAATATAAATCTGATCATAGGGAGCCAGTGCGGCAACATCTTTTACACTCCAGAAATCAAGTGTAGTAAGGTACCTTTCACTGTCAAAGGTATAAAAGGTGGAATTTACAAGTGTATTCTTCCAGATATTTTTTCCTGGGATGTCAGCACCCTCTTCTGCAGATGGGGCCAGAACAGCATAAAGATTAAATTTATCAGAATAAGTGGAAAACGGCTTGATTGAGAAAAGTGAGTCGGTTAGTCGCACTACATCACTTTCAAATTTCCCCATTTGCTCAGAGGTGTATCCTTCCGGAATAAACACAATATCAACACAATGAGCTGGATCACCTGAAACCCTGATTTTATTAACCGGATAATCTGAGCCCGGGGTGGGTTCAATGAAATAGTCTGAAGGGTCGATTTTCACCGAAAGTTTAAGTTGAAATTCAGCATTCTGATCCCTTTCATAAATTTCAAAAACCACTGCTTGTTTAGGGAAAGGAATATTTGTGCTTTGATAAAATCCCTTGTTTAACAGCGTTGCCTCATCTGTTGTCTGCCATTCCTGAAAAAGGGTGGAAAATCCTCTGCTATAAATAACATTAGTTTTACCTTCAGGCATTATCTTACACAAATATTCACCATATCCGAGAGGATCGGTCAGAACTGTGACAGATCCTCCCCAGAAGGGCTCTTTTTTCATTGATTGTAAATAGATCCGGGAATCAGAATTGTTTCCTGCCAGAATGTAATCGATACGTAGACTTTCCTTTGTAAAATACTTTTCAAAATCTGAAGTTTGCGATGATAGTATAAACGCATTGCAACAAAGGAATATCAGTAAAAAAAGGTTTTTCATAAATGTAAGGGTCAAATTGAATAACTTTAAAAAATTGTAAATGCAACTGAAACGAACAAGTAGATTATTAAAAGCGGAATCGAATTAAAATTTTTTCCTTACGTGTAAAATTATAATTTCGCGCTTAATTTAAAAACAAAGATGGAATATTATGATTAATAAATATCTGGATGCATTGCAGGGTTTTTTAGAAGGAATGGGGATGGCTCCAACACAGGCAGCTCATCTTCATTCACTTATTGTTATTGGAATCATCATTCTGGTATCTGTTATCGTGGATATTGTGATGAAACGGATAATTGTGGTTTCCATACGTACCTATGTGCGCAGAAGTAAGAATGAATGGGATGACATTTTCTATGAAAACAGGGTATTTAACCGGTTAGCACATATCGCACCGGCGCTGGTGGTTTATTACACCATTCACTTTTCGCTTGATATGCCCATTCTTGTCGGATTGATACGAAAGGGTTCCGTTATTTACATCATTTTTATCAGTTTACTGGTTGCGAACTCTTTTATTAATTCACTACATGACATTTACCTGCGATTTCCGATTTCAAAAGACAAGCCAATTAAAGGATATGTCCAGGTTTTAAAGCTTTTTCTTTATCTGGCCACAGCGATTGTTGTGATTTCATATCTGAGTGGCACAAAGCCCTATACTCTTCTGGCAGGTTTAGGGGCACTGGCCGCAGTAATCCTTTTAATATTCAAGGATACAATTCTGGGTCTTGTGGCTTCCATTCAGATTTCAGCGAATGATATGGTAAAACCGGGTGACTGGATCGAGATGCCCGGCAGAAATACTGACGGAACTGTGTTGGAAATTACTTTGAATACTGTTAAGGTTCAGAATTTCGATAATACCATTTCTACTGTTCCCACCTATGCCTTAGTATCCGAATCCTTTACCAACTGGAGAGGAATGCAGGAGTCGGAAGGAAGAAGAATCAAACGGTCAGTGAGTATTGATATGAAAAGCATAAAATTTCTTGATGATGAATTGATTAATAAACTCTCGAAGATTCAGATTCTTAAACCTTACATCGAAGAAAAGCTTGCTGAAATTCACAAATATAATGAAGAACATCAGATTGATCCTTCAAGTCCGGTAAACGGCAGAAAAATGACAAATCTCGGCACCTTCAGGAAGTACATGGAAATTTATTTGTCATTGCTGCCCACTATTAATAAGGAGCTAACACTTATGGTAAGACAAAAGGATCCTACTGATAAAGGAATTCCCCTTGAAGTTTATTGTTTTAGCAGTGATAAAGGATTCATAAATTATGAAAGCCTGCAGTCGGATATTTTTGACCATATGCTTGCTGTAATTCCTGAATTTGACCTGCGTGTTTTCCAAAGTATAACTACTGACGACTTTTTTGACAACCGGGTTTGATTTTTCCTATAAATCATTAAATTTACATTTTGAAACATAATTGCTGGTTTTACTTACAATTATCAACTGATTATGAATATCCTATTCACTGTTAATAGTTAACGTAATCCGGTTTCATACTTAACCCGTCAGAAATTATCAGCCATGGAAGAAAGTTTGCAAATTGACAGTCTTGATCGGAAGATCTTATCCCTTGTTACCGGCAACGCCCGCATTCCTTATCTTGAGGTTGCCAGGGAATGTAATGTTTCCGGTGCAGCAATTCATCAGAGGATTCAAAGGCTTACTAGACTTGGGGTTATAACGGGATCGGAGTTTGTTTTAAATCCAAAGAAAATTGGTTATTTCACTTGTGCATATATCGGGATTTTCCTTGAGAGTGCTCACATGTATCCTGATGTGGTAAAAAAACTTAAGGATATTCATGAAATTACCCAATGTCATTATACCACAGGAAACTACTCTATTTTTGTTAAGGTCTATACCAAAAACAATGAGGATCTGAAGCATGTACTAGTAGATAAATTGCAGGCTATACCAGGCATTGCGAGAACTGAAACCTTTATTTCCCTTGAAGAGTCATTTAGCAGGCAGTTACCTTTGATCTAGCAAATAAGGTTAAAGGTTTCGGGGGAGATTCAACAAAAAAGCCCTGAAAACATGTGTAAATTATTTTGCTGTTCTTTGTCTGATAACTTCATACAATACCACACCGGCAGCAACAGAAACATTCAGGGAACCGATTTCACCCAACATTGGAATTTTTACTCTCTTATTGCTCAGATCGAGAAGCGATGCTGAAATACCGGTATCCTCTGCTCCCATTACAATTGCCACAGGACCCGTTAGATCAGATGAGTACAAATCAGTTGCGGATTTTTCTGTAGCGGAAATAATCGAAAGCCCCGCATTTTTCAAATAGCCTACAGCCTCTCTGAGGGAATTTACCCGTGACACAGGAATTTTCATCAAAGCTCCTGCAGAGGTTTTCACCGCATCTGAGGAAATTCTTACACTACCTGTTTCGGGGATAACTATTCCATCGATACCGGCACACTCTGCGGTTCTTGCTATTGCTCCAAAATTTCTGACATCAGTAAGGTGATCGAGAATAAGAATAAAAGGATCTTTGCCCGATTCATAGGCAAGGCTTACAATTTCCTCGAGAGGCGTATAGCTCAGAAGAGAAAGGTATGCAATAACACCCTGATGGTTTTTGCGCGTAACCCGATTCAGCTTTTCAACCGGAACAAACTGATAATCAATATTTTTTTGTCTTAAAAGGGAAAATAATTCCTGAGCACCGGCACTATCGGTTTTTTTCTGTAACAAAACACGTTCGATGTCTTTCCCGGCTGATATAGCTTCCATAACTGCACGGGTACCAAAAATAAAATCTTCCACTTTACTTTCTTTTTTGTTATTATAAAGAATTCAAAACTGATTGATTAAAAAGTGATATCCCAAACAATGTGTGTTTTAGGATTTTAGAGACCGAATTATCCCTCTAAATGCTCAAAAATCTATTGAGTATACTTTCCCCTTTCTCCACGATTCGACGGCTTCTCTCCAGAATGCGCTTGAATTTGCTGTTCGTTCCAGCTGATAATCCAGATTTGTAAACTGGTTCTCATCTCTGTTAAAAACGAAAACTGCGGTTGCACCACCTTTTTTTGTATAATAGGTCCACTTCTCCATATCTGAATCCCGTTCGAGCATACGTGGAGGGCCAAAAATTATATATATCATTCCACGATCCGTTTTCCATCCCTCTTTAAAAGATGAGAAATACATATTTGCAAAATATACCCGATTATAAAATACGCGGATTAGCTCCCTTGAGGATGCAATATCCGGATTAAGTTTAAGCCAGAAATTATCGATAGCCAGTTTACGGTTCGACTCCATACGGATATCTCTGAACTCGGCAGACGAGGTAAGGTAAACCAAAGGTCCAAGCAAATCATCAGGAGTTTTTACCCGTGGAAAACTTTCACCGAAATTGTAAACAGTCATTCCTTCCTTCGACGCATAACTCAATTTGAAATGATAGATCCCCGGTTGAGGAAGCTGATACCGGGTACTGTCTGACCATGTGTATATAAAGGAAGTATCAGGAAATGATTTCAGGGGAATTTCAGGGGAGGACGAAAAGGCCGGACGTGGTAGTGTGCGATCGAGAGTATAATAATCTACAAAAAGACTATCCTGTCGCAGCAAATTCAGCTGAATACGGAATGCTTCGCCGGGAGCAAAATATTTTGTGAAACTCGGATAACCTGTCCTGGCATCAATTATCTTGAAATTCTGATCACTAAAGCGGGTTAATTTATCTACGATAAGAATCGTTTGGGTGGTTGTGGTTCTGACTGCATCAGATATTTCTATTTTCAGAGAATACTTCTTACCGGTTTTTGCTTTAACGGGGAGTCCGGTAAAAAATGAATTCCGCACATCAGCTTTATTCAAAGTCCGATAAAGAGATATGCTATCAATAAATATTCCTCCTTTAACATCCGGTTGAATCTCTCTCAATTCATAGAACACTTTGAGCCGTGCCAGTGATTTTCCTTCTTCATTAGCCTGATTAAAAAGGAGCTCGGAAGGGAAAACCCGAATATACAATACTGAGCTGGAATCGTTAACATGGTTAATAATAAAATCAGGATGTACTGTACTGCGACCAGGGTTATAAATATCGGCAAGATTAGCCCTGTTTACCGTCTTTACTGCAGGCTTCGTACAGCTGACTGCAAAAATGGCAAAAGTCAGAAAAAAGAGAGTTATTATTCTGTGGGCAATCATTGTGATGCTAAATTAATAAAAATACCTTATGCACGTCCGGAATTCAGTTTTTCAATTTGGTCCTGTTGAATTTCCCATTCTGCCAGAAGTTTGTCGAGTTCATGCTTCTCATGGGTATACTTATCAAACATTTTCTGATCAGAAAGGTTTTCAGGAATAGTAAACAACAGATCTGCTTTTTTTATCGACTCTTCCAACTCGCTGATTTTCTTCTCAATACGTTCTAATTCACTTTTTGCTTTTCGGATAACCTTATCCTGTTCCTTCCGCTTTTCATACAACTGTTTGTTATCTGTAGGTTTCTCAATTCTGGATTCTACAGGAGACTGGGCCTTCATTTCCAGTTCACGGAAAGAACTTATTTTCTTTCGTTGCAGAAAATCGTAAATCCCACCCAGATGTTCTTTTATCTTGTGATCCCTGAACTCATAAACCTTATTTACCAAACCATCAAGAAATTCTCTGTCGTGAGAAACCAGAATAAGTGTTCCGTCATAGGCCATCAGAGCATTCTTCAGGATATCCTTTGAACGCATATCCAGGTGATTCGTAGGTTCATCCAGCACCAGAAGATTATAGGGTTGGAGAAGCAGACGGGCCATTGAAAGCCGGGATCTTTCTCCCCCGGAAAGAACCTTTACTTTCTTATCCACATCTTCACCACGAAAAAGAAAGGCACCGAGAATATCGCGGATTTTGGTCCGGATGTCGCCAACAGCAACTAAATCAATGGTTTCGAGAACGGTTTTGTTTCCATCAAGAAGTTCGTCCTGGTTCTGGGCAAAATAGCCAAGTTCCACATTGTGGCCACGTTTGAGCTTACCGGTATGGTCGAGTTCCCCGACAATTATTTTCGAAAGTGTTGTTTTTCCTTCACCGTTCTTGCCTACAAATGCCACCCTCTCCCCTCTTTCGATAATCAAATCGATCTTATCCAGAATGGTTTTATCACCATATTTTTTTGAAAGTCCGATTGCCTCCATAACGATGGTTCCCGATCGTGGCGCAGGAGGAAATTTTATATGCATTGCTGCTTTATCCTCTTCGTCAACTTCGAGCCTGTCGACTTTATCCAACTGCTTAATTCTTGATTGTACCTGAACAGCTTTGGTAGCTTTATACCTGAATCGTTCAATGAAGTCTTCGGTATCTTTGATCATTTTCTGCTGATTCTGAAATGCTGCAGTTTGCTGCTGCCTCCTTTCCTGACGCAGAATCACATAGCGGGAATAGGGAACTTTATATTCAATAAGCTTTGTCAGACTAATTTCAGATGTGCGGGTGGTAACGTTATCGAGGAAAGCTCTGTCGTGGGAAATAAGTACCACTCCCCCTGGATAATTCGCCATAAACTCTTCCAACCATTGAATTGATTCAATATCCAGATGGTTTGTGGGTTCATCGAGAAGGATATACTCCGGACGACGAAGAATTATTTTCGCCAGTTCCAGGCGCATTCTCCACCCACCGCTGAATTCAGAAGTTTTACGACTGAGATCAGAAGATGAAAAGCCCAGTCCGGTAAGTGTCTTTTCAACATCAGCATGAAGACTGCTACCACCATGCATTTCGTATTTTTCATTCAGAACGGACAGTTCATCAATCATATCGAGGTAAACCTGAGAATGATAGTCGGTACGGGTAGCCAGTTCATGACCAATAAAATCCATACGTTTTTCCATTTCCAGAACTGCTGAAAAGGCCGTCATTGCTTCTTCATAAACAGTATTCCCTTCAGGATGAATCATTTGCTGAGGGAGATAACCTACTGTATCGCCTGATGAAATAATAACTTTCCCATGTGTTGGTTGCTGGAGTCCGGCAATAAGTCTGAGTATTGTGGTTTTGCCTGCACCGTTTTTTCCCACTAATCCCACCCTGTCACGAGGGTTAACCATAAAAGAAATTCCGTCGAGGAGGGTGAATCCACCAAACCTGACGCTGATATTATCCATTGAAATCATTCCTGCTCTCCCGCTGTTGAATATAAATAAAGGTATTTTCCTATCTTTGAAAAATAATCTGCAAAGGTAGGTTAATTAGTTTTAAAGATTGTAAAGTTCTGAAAGATTATACAGTTCTTACCTGTTGCATTGTACAAAATAGATGAGTGATTTTAAGTAAAATAGCATATTAGCACGTTAATATATTGGGAAAAAGAAAATTACCTTTCTTCGAAAAGGTAGAGATTACGGATATTGGTGCAGAAGGAAAAGCAATTGCACGGGTCAACGACATGGTTACGTTTGTTAGTATGGTTGCTCCCGGGGATATTGTTGATCTTCAGGTTACACGCAAAAGAAAAAGATTTGCTGAAGCCCGCGTGACTCATTTTCATAAGTTATCTGAAATGCGCGTCTCACCCTCCTGCGAGCATTTTGGTGTATGCGGAGGATGTAAATGGCAGCACATTCCTTATGCTGAGCAGCTAAAGTTTAAGGAAAAACAAGTTATTGATGCTTTGGTACGAATTGGAAAAATTGAGTTGCCTGAAGTAAATTCTATTCTGGGCTCACCACAGGAATATTTTTACCGGAATAAACTTGAATTTACATTCTCAAACCGCCGCTGGTATACCCGCGAAGAGCTTGATAGTGAAGGTGATTTTAAAAACTGGAATGCTCTGGGTTTCCACGTTCCCGGAATGTTTGATAAGGTTGTTGACATAAACAAATGCTGGCTTCAGCCTGAACCAAGCAATGCAATCAGGAATTTTATCAGGAAATATGCAGAAGAACATGAACTGCAGTTTTTCGATACAAGAGATTCCGGTGGATTTCTCAGAAATCTGATTATCCGCAACAGCACCGTCGGTGAACTTATGGTTGTATTGGCATTCTTCAGGGAGGAAAAAGAAAAAAGAATTGCATTACTGGAATCCATTGCGAAAGCATTCCCGGAGATAACTTCATTGATGTACACCATAAATCCGAAAGCAAACGATACTCTTTATGATCAGGAAATCATAGTTTTCGCGGGAAAGGATTATATCATTGAGGAAATGGAAGGTCTGAAATTCAGAATCGGACCAAAATCATTTTTCCAGACCAATACAAATCAATCTCTTGAATTATACCGAACTACAAGAAAATTTGCAGGTTTAACAGGTAATGAACTTGTTTACGACCTATATACAGGAACAGGAACCATTGCTAATTTTGTTGCAAAACATTCTAAAAAAGTAATCGGTATTGAATCAGTACCCGAAGCTATTGAAGACGCCCGGAATAATTCAGAGCTGAACGGAATCGGGAATGTCGAATTTTTTTCAGGGGATATGAAAGATTTGCTTAGCAAGGAGTTTATGAATATACACGGCAGACCTGACGTAGTTATAACCGATCCCCCGAGAGCAGGAATGCATGAATCGGTTGTACAGGTGCTTCTTGAAGCATCACCCGGGAAAATTGTATATGTTAGCTGCAATCCTGCAACACAGGCACGCGACCTTGATCTCATGTCAACGAAATACAAAGTTGAAAAAGTTCAGCCGGTCGACATGTTTCCGCACACTCATCATGTGGAGAATGTGGTATTGCTGACATTGAGGAATCAAACGGAATAGGTTATTTCCAAAAAAAAGATTTCCATTTCAGAATTATTTCATAAATTATGTCCATTCAATAATTTCACAGCAATGGATAAAAATTTCAGTGCTTTGTATAAGGATTATCTTGACAAAAAGATCGAAAGACGGAGTTTTGTCAGGAAGGTTTCACTTATTCTGGGAGGAGCTATAGCTGCTCCTGCATTTCTCTCCAAATTCGAGGCTAATTACCTGCAAGCCGCGGTGCCGGGCATTCCCGGAGAGGAATTGTATACAGCTGACATTGTTTATCCCGCTGAAACGGGTGAAATGAAAGCCTTCCTCGCCCGACCCCTGAGAGAAAAAAAATACCCTGCTGTAATCGTAATTCATGAGAACCGGGGATTGCAGCCTCATATCCGGGATGTAACCAGAAGGATGGCAAGAGAGGGCTTCCTCACTATCGCTCCCGATGCACTTTCTCCTTTGGGCGGAACTCCGGCTGATAATGAAGATGCTGCCAGAGGAAAATTTGCAGAACTTGACATGGACAAAACAATTAAGAATTTTTCCGCAGCTGTAAAATACCTCAAAACCCATCCTCTGTCGACCGGAAAAGTTGGATGTACCGGATTTTGCTGGGGTGGGGCAATGACCAACCATTTAGCTGTTAATTCCCCGGAACTTGATGCTGCCGTTCCGTATTATGGGAGTCAACCTGCCAAGGATGATATTAAAAAGATTAAAGCATCCATCATGGCCCATTATGCAAGTGATGACGAAAGAATAAATAAAGGAATTCCTGAATTTGAAGCGGCACTGAAGGAAGCAGGTATTGATTACCGTATCTATGTTTATGAGGGAACCCAGCATGCTTTCAATAATGATACCAACGTGGGAAGGTATAATGAGGCAGCCGCCCAACTGGCATGGAAAAGGACAACAGACTTTTTTAAGGAGAAATTGAAGAGTAAATAGTACTAGCCGGCTATATCTTTGATCTCCAGACTTCTGAAACAGCCTCAGCAAAAGGCTTACAGTGCATAAAGAATTTTTTGTATCCTTCACAAAGGTAATTTAGTCCATCTTCACCTGTTGGAGAATGGCTGAAGCGGTTTTTCGGACATTCTCCGCTGCACATATCCAGTACTTCACAGTTCAGACAGTATTGAGGTAAAGAATCATATTTTTGTTTTCCGAACTTTTTCTGGACATCACTCTTTATCATTTCTGCCAGGTCTTTTTGTAAGATGTTTCCCAGTAAATAATCACTTTTCACAAAATGGTCACAAGAATACAAGTCTCCATTTTTTTCCAAAACCGGAACTCCACCGCAGTTTTTCTTAAAAATGCAAAGTGTGTGATCCTGATTAAATGCTGTTCGTAATGCTTCTTCGATGATTTGGATTTTTATTCTGCCTATATCCTCTGCCTGCCATGAATCGAAAATAGAAATCAGAAAATTTCCAAATGCAGCCGATGGAACCGAATCAGCACTTACTCCTGATTCTGCAAAAGAATGTTTTTCAACCAGTGGAAGGAAGCTGATATACCGGGCGCCAAGGGATTTAAAAAAATTGTACACATCAAGCGGGTAATCTACGTTGTGTGCATTTACAACACAAAGTATCTCGAAAGAAATCTGATGTTTTTTTAATCGTTCCAAACCGCGAATAACATCCTGAAAAGATCCCTTTCCTGAAGTGAATTGGCGATTCACATTATGCATTCGTTCCGGACCATCGAGACTGATCCCCACATTAAACCTTTCATGAGCCAGAAAACTGCACCATTCATCTGTCAGATTTACTCCGTTTGTCTGAATGCCGTTTATTATGTTTTTCCTATTCAGGTTTAACTTCTTTTGCAAAGCAACAACATTCCTGTAAAACTTAAGTCCGGCAAGTGTAGGCTCTCCGCCATGCCACGAAAAAAACACGTCATTAGCAGATGTGGTATTAAGATGTTGAAAAATATAGGCTTCAAGAATATCATCAGGCATGGATTTAAACTCTATTCCTTCGTGAAGCTTATTTTTACCGAGATAATAACAGTATTTGCAAGAAAGGTTGCAAGATGCACCTACCGGCTTTACAAAAACCTGAAACTCCATGCTTTCCAATGACATAGAAAATTATTAATGAAGAACCATCCGGATAAACAATACGGTTTACCTTGAAATTTCAACTAATTTACCATCATACATTACAGTAGCATCCGGTTTCCGGTTTAAATCGAACGGAACGGGTTTAGACTTATTTACCCAGACAACATTAAAGATTCTTGTTTTCAGCATCCCTTCAAATGAACCCACTGCATCTCCTATTGTCAGCTTGCCGGATTGCTCGTTGTAGCTGAATTTAATTGTGGAAAGAGCTCCCTTTTCGTAATTGTAATTTACACCTTCGTCTTCGTAAAGAACAAACTCAGCATCCCTTCCGGTATAAATAAAAAGTGTAATATTATCAGCCGGTTTCTGAGATGTATATTCAATTTCAGGACCAAAAGGAATAATAGAACCTTCTTTGATATACAATGGCATCCGCTCATAAGGGGCATTTACAGTAATTTTTTGTCCCCCTTCGATGAAAATGCCTGAATAAAACTCATACCAGCCGGTACCCTGAGGAAAAACAACTTCACGGTTACGGGCTTTGTACTGATATACCGGAGCAACGAGAATTGAGGGTCCGAACAGGTACTGGTCGCCAACATTTATTACCCCGGGATCTGAAGTAAAATCCATTATCATGGGTCGCATGATTGTATAATCGTCGAAATAGGTTTTTGCTGCCATAGAATAAATATAAGGCATCAAGCGGTACCGAAGCTTTGAGGCGTTAACCATACTTTTGTATGCTGGATGAGATGCCGGGGCAAGGTTATATATCTCGCGAAACGGGAACTGTCCGTGGCTCCGGAACAAGGGACAGAATGCACCGAATTGAAACCAACGTGAATTTAACTCACGCCATTCCTCCATATCCTCAGATCCCTCTTTTGCATTGGAGTAACGATTTTCCACACAAAATCCCCCAATATCCATTGTCCACCATGGAACACCGGAAACAGCAAAGTTTAATCCGGCAGAGATCTGTGCTTTCATATCTTCCCATCTGGTTCCGATATCTCCGCTCCATGTTGCTGTTGAGTACCGTTGTAATCCGGCAAACCCTGAACGTGTAAGCAGGAACACACGTTTATCAGGATCTACGCTACGCTGTCCGTTATAAATAGCTTCTGCATTCATCAGTGCATAGGCATTAAAAAATTTGGCTGAAGGTCCCAGTGCTGTAGGTGTTGATAGTTTCTTCCTGTATCCGATGCTCGAATTTGACTGAATATCGGGTTCCGATGCGTCCATCCACCATGCATCAAAGCCTTTGGTATAGAGATGTTCCTGCATCTGCGACCAGAACAATTTACGGGCATCAGGGTTATATGCATCGTAGAATGATCCCACGTAACCTTTCCCTACCCAATCCTTAATACTATCTTTAACTGCCTGCATGTACATCCAGCCTTTACTCTCAAATTCCTTAAAATGATCGGTTGTATGGTAGAATTTTGGCCAGACAGAAATCATGATGTGTGCATTCATTTCATGAACCTTATCGACCATACCGGCCGGATCAGGGAACCGCTTCGCATCGAACTCATGAGAACCCCATGAATCTTCAGGCCAGTAAAACCAATCAAGCACAATATTATCAAGAGGGATCTGGAGTCTGCGGTACTCCCTGATTGCACCAAGAAGCTCCTCATCCGTTTTGTACCTTTCGCGGCTTTGCCAGTAACCCATTGCCCATTTGGGCATAATCGGGGCCTTACCTGTCAGGTATCTGTAACCACCAATAACCTCATCCATATTATCTCCCCCGATAAAATAATAGTCAATCTGATCTCCCATTTCCGATGTCAGGGTTAATGCTTCCTGTTCAGCTTTGGGACGCGGACTCAGGGCTTTAAGACCGATATAAGACATTCCTCCATCGGGTTTCCACTCCAGACGAATTGAATATTTCTTTCCTTGTTCGAGTGTTTTGGCAAATTTATATGTATTTGGATTCCAGGAAGTTCTCCAACGTTCCGGTACTATCAGTTCTTCATTGATAAAGACTTTAACATAACCCGCGTAATACAATTTAAAATGGAACTCACCCGATTCTGATGGCTCGAAATTACCTTTCCATATAATTGTTGCATTACCAAAAGGGAATCCTTTTGGAAAGTTCTGAATGGTTTCCAGATCTTCATAATTTAAAGAAGATTCTTTGCGTATGGTAAATACCTTTGCTGTATCTGAATTCTCGAGATACACAGCTGATAATCCGCCTTCTTCTCCCTGTGAATCATAAAGTCTGAATAAATCCATTTCAGAATAATCCCGTGGATCACCAAATTTCGTCATTGAATAATTATCCCATAATATGCCATAGTTCTTATTGGAAACCAGGAATGGAATTGCGACTTTAGTATTGTACTGAAAGAGAACTTCGTTTTTCCCTTTGTAGTTAAATTCATCCGACTGATGCTGACCGAGACCGTAAAAAGCTTCATCTTCCGGTGAATCAAATACCTGCGAAAAGGTATATCCTCTGGTATCTTCAACTGTTAAAGGTGTAAATGACTTACTATTTACTGCTCTCTCCTGAAGAATTATCTTGTCATTCAAATCTGTAAATGTAACAACCCCGCTGATAACGGAGATTCTGACTTTCAACTTGCCGGTTTTCAGCACTAATGTGTCATTATTCTCTTCAACTTCAAATTTCGGTTTTACTGTATCGGGTTCAAGAACACAAAGACTTTTTTCTTCTGAGAATCCGAATACCGGTGAAGCGGTGATGCGGATTATGTCATTACTGATAACGTTAATACGGATTGCCCTTGCAGAATTTTCATTACTCTGCTTTGGGTAAATCAGAACACCGTGATCTGTTTTTTCCCATACTTTCCGGGTACAGGCAGTAAAAATCAGAACAACTGCCGATAATAGTAGTAGTGCTTTATTCATAATTTGAGGGATTGACTATTATTTTTAATTTTCTCATACCTTTCAGGTTAGTATTAAAAAGGTATTTTGTATTTGAATTTCGGATTATCGATAACCAGTACCCAATCGTTTTCAACTCCCAATGAAGGGGGTGTGAAAACCATGCTCCCTTCATTTTTTATTTTTCCGGTTCTTATCACTTCAGCGGTTTTTGGGTTGAGCCACCAGGCATAAACTTTTTTTGATTTAATGGGATTGGTGTTAATGGTAATTGATTTGCCTACAGGTATATATATCATCATGTAGCTTCCATCAACGTCCCGTGTAGAACAGCAATATTCACCCATTTCGCCCTGACCTTTTTCAATCAGGGATTGGTCAGGAATCCTTGTCAACTGAGGTCTGGATTCCATTAGCTTTTTCAAATACCCAACCTGAAATGCCCCGGGTCTGTCCAAGGCCTCGTTCCAATATCTGTCTGCAAAGTTTATTTTTTCTTCATTAGGATTCCAGAATTGCCATATGCTGTGGTGACCGTATGTAACCCCGCATCCACCGGCAAAAACAGAACGGTAGGTTTGTTTCCGGACATCATAATCTCTGAAATACCCATTTTCCGGATTCCATTTTGGCCAGGGATTTACCGGATGGTCTTCGTAATTAGGCTCAGAATCCAGAACAGGTTTAACCGGGGTTAAGTTCCAATCCCTGCTGATGAGCTCCCAGATATGAACATCGCGTCCACCGCCATGCCCTGACTGAATCATGTTTACATCCAGCCATTCTTCGCTGTGAATAAACTGGGAGGTGGACTTATCCCCGCCTGAAATATGGTAACTAATCAATGCTTTGTCATCCGTAGCTTCAAGGATTCCTTTTGCCATTGCCCTCCAAACGGGCCTCCAGTCGGAGTTTTCATTCATAGGTGGGCGATCTCCTCCCAGAATCCATATAATATTGGAGAAATCTTTATATCGTTTGCCAAGCCAGAGCCCATATTTATAGGCGTTTTCAGAATTAAACACAACCGGACCATCTCCCCATATCATAGTGACTTTATCACCCCAGGTTGGCAGTAAGCCCATGTATAATTTCTTTTCAGCAGCCAGCTTAATCACCCTGTCGACAAATTCAAAATATTTTTCATTTGGTTTCGTGGGATCCAAATCATGAAGAGGGACATCGCCATAACGATTTGGCTTTTTTAATCCGTTCATTTCAGCCAGAACCACGGCCTGAATAACGTTGAAGCCTTTCTGACGCCTGTTTTCCAGATACATCTCAATTTCTTCAAAAGTAAGCCGATGAAACAATTCCCAGCCGGTATCACCAAGCCAGAAAAAAGGAGAGCCATCCTCATAAATAAGGAAATGACCATTATCCGAAACCTTTAATTGCCCGAGTTTCCCTTCTGACTGACACCATGCAGGTATAGCAATTATGAGGGTGAGGAATAAAAAAACGCAAATCTTTTTCATATTAGTTGGTGTTTATAATTGATGATAATTAGTACGCTTTATTAAGCGCAAGGGCGCTAAGGCGCAAAGTAAAACGCAAAAAAAATTAGCGCTTCCACCGCTTTCGCATAGCTTCAGCGGAGCAAAGCCCTGGCGCCCTTGCGCCCTAGCGCTTAACCTTTATTTTTCCCCCATGGGTAATTTGGCATCAGGCCAGTTTCTTCTGAAATCCACCCAGTAATCTCTTATGGTAGTTTTAATATCCTTGTGCAGAATCCACAGACCCAATAAATTAGGAATTGTCATTATGGCGATTGTAATATAGGACAGATTCCATATGATTGTGGTATCGGTAAAGCTAGCCAGAAAAAATCCCCCGACATAAAGAATTTTGTAATAAACGTCATATTTGGTACCCCAGAGATAAGTGACGGCCCGGCTTCCATAATACGACCAGGAAATTACGGTTGAAAATGCAAATAAAAGAATTCCGATTGCGACAATATATCCACCGTAACTGCCGATAATACTTCTGTTAAAGGCAGCTGTAGTGAGCGCAGCGCTATGGATCAATGACTTTCCATAAAAGCTTATATTTGCTGAGGTCCCATCGCGGACAAGACGGCCGTTTTTAAAATTCAAAATACCGGTATAGGCTACATCTTTATCTTTGATCAGGATTTCTTCAGCAATTGAATGTGCATGAAGAAGTGTAATTTCATTTTTAATAGTTCCGTCAACTATTTCAAGAGCACCGGAATACAGTATAACATCACCGTTTCCTTTGCTGATAAATGTTTGAAGTGCTTTGGTTTGTGCTTCAGAGGATTCCTTATAAACACCCTCGATGAGAACCATATCGGCATCTTCGAAATGGTTTGGGAGTTTTTCATTCCAGACACCTGAAGAGAGCAATACCATTCCGGTAAGCATACAAATAATAATGGTATCGATAAAGGGCTCCAGAATTGCTACAATTCCCTCTGAAACAGGCTCATGTGCACGTGCAGCAGAATGTGCTATCGGAGCTGAACCTTGTCCTGCCTCGTTTGAGAAAAGCCCGCGGTTAACTCCCCTGTTAAAAGAGAATGCAAAACTTGCACCCAGAAAACCTCCCACAGCGGCACTTCCTGTAAATGCATCCTTAAATACTGAGAGGAATGAAGGGATAATATTTTCATAGTTAGTTCCGATAACCAGACCAGATCCAACAAAATAAATAATTGCCATGGCCGGAACGAGTGCTGATGATACTTTGGCAATTCTCTTGATTCCACCAAGTATTATCAAGGCAAGGATTATTGCCAATACTCCCCCTGTAAGCATTTTATTAATATTCCATGTAGCAAATAATGCGTCTGAAATGCTGTTTACCTGAGGAAGACAACCGGTTCCGAAGGAAGATAAAATGGTTGCGAAAGCAAAAAAAGTACCCAACCAGACTCCGGTTCTTATTAACTTACCGTTCCGGGTTTTAATATTCAGCCTCTTCTTCATATAATACATGGGACCTCCTGAAATGGATCCATCCGGCAATATATCGCGGTACTTGTGAGATATTGTAACTTCAACAAACTTGGTACACATTCCTAACATTGCGGTGATAAGCATCCAGAACAAAGCAGCAGGCCCACCAAGGTGAATGGCTAGAGCAACACCTGCTATATTCCCGGTACCTACCGTACCAGAGAGCGCTGTTGCAAGTGCCTGAAAATGAGACGTGTCTCCTATATCAGATTTCTTATCAAATTTTCCCAATACAACCCGGATGGCATGTCTGAAATAACGGATTTGCGGAAAACCCAGATAAATGGTAAAAAATAGACCTGTTCCCAACAGAAAATACACAAACCAGGGATGTCCGCCCAAGTACTGATCGAGCCAGAGAATGAATTCATTAATCTTTTGCATTGGTAGCTGGTATTATTTTGCAGGTTAAATATAAGTAAAATATTTACTTTGAATCCCGAAGGAAATCTGTAACTCTCTTTTCGCTGTAATTCACGGGAATTCACTAATTTTACGTTGCAAAATAAAACCCCAACTCCCTTTATGGAAGCAATATATTCGTTCGCTTTGCTGGCTATTACTTCATTTTTTACCATAATGAATCCGGTAGGAACTATGCCGGTTTTTATGTCGATGACTTCGGAACTCGATCAAAACAGAAAAAAGAAAACAGCCCGTAAAGCAGTAATTGTGGCATTTTTCACGGTGTTGTTTTTTGCTTTTACAGGACAGCTGCTATTCAAGTTTTTCGGGATATCAGTAAATAGTTTCAGGGTTGTGGGAGGGGTAATATTTTTTCTGATTGGTCAGGATATGCTTCATGCCCGTCTGGGGGCAATTAAATTCAGTGGTAAAGAATCAGAAATAAATGCTTATGTAGATGATATTTCTGTTACTCCTCTGGGGATACCGATGATTTGCGGACCCGGGGCCATAACCAACGGAATTGTTTTAATGGAAGACGCAAACTCCATCCCGAAAAAAATTATACTCGTTATTTCGGTGATGTTAGTTTTAATTGCTACTTATTATATTTTAGTGGGATCTGCGCGTATCTCCAAACGGCTTGGCGACACCGGGAATAAAGTCCTGATGAGGCTTATGGGACTCATTGTAATGGTAATTGCGGTTGAGTTTTTCTTCACAGGTTTAAAGCCAATAATTGTGGATATTATCCAATCATCCCGATAAATAATAAACTTCAGCATGACCACCAACCGGATTACAAGTTTGCAGAATCCTCATGTTAAAAATCTGACCTTACTGGCCACAAAATCACGCACACGTAAGGAGCAGAACCTTTTTATTATTGAAGGAATAAGGGAAATTGAAAGGGCAGGAAAAAGTGGTTATACATTTCATTCGTGCTATTATTGCCCGGAAATTATCAAACAGGAATCAACAGATTTGTTAAAATCCTTAGCTAAGGGGGTCGATTTTTTTGAGGTCAGTTCATCTGTATATTCAAAAATTGCATACCGTGAAGCTACAGATGGAATCATTGTTACAGCATTTATGCAGGATAAAAAACTAAGTGAGCTGAAGCTTAGAGAAAATCCACTTATCCTAATTCTTGAATCGGTTGAAAAACCGGGAAATCTGGGAGCTGTTTTGCGTACTGCTGATGCTGCCGGGGTGGATGCAGTAATCATTTGCAATCCCCAGACCGATTTATATAATCCAAATGTTGTGCGGTCAAGTCTTGGCTGTT
>CAYOLQ010000004.1:37510-75299 GCA_964404825.1 uncultured Chitinophaga sp. | reverse complement strand
CAGGAACAGGCCGCTTTGGTAAATGGCTTGAAAATCTTGTCGACTGGAACCTTTCCCGTTCCAGGTTCTGGGGTACGCCTCTTCCAATCTGGGTAACCGAAGATAAACAGGAAGTTAAATGTATCGGATCTGTTGAAGATCTTAAAAACGAGATACAAAAGTCCGTTTCCGCCGGTTTCATGAAATCCAATCCTCTCGAAAAATTTGTTCCCGGTAATAACTCCCCCGAAAACTATTCCCTGCTGGATCTGCACAGACCATTTGTGGATGAAATCATACTTTCTTCTGCATCAGGCAGGAAAATGATTCGGGAAACAGATCTCATCGATGTATGGTTCGATTCCGGAGCCATGCCATATGCACAGCTACATTACCCATTTGAACACAAGGAGGATTTTGAAAAGTTCTTTCCCGCAGCATTTATTGCCGAAGGTGTTGATCAGACTAGAGGCTGGTTCTTCACCCTGCACGCAATTGCTGTAATGCTGTTTGATTCGGTTGCATTTAAAAACATCATTTCCAACGGTCTTGTTCTTGACAAAAGCGGCAATAAAATGTCGAAGCGTCTCGGAAACGCCGTTGATCCCTTTGAAACTATCGAAGAATACGGAAGCGATCCCCTTCGCTGGTACATGATAACCAATGCACAGCCCTGGGATAATCTTAAATTCGACCTTGGCGGTATCGATGAGGTAAAACGTAAATTTTTCGGAACCCTCTACAATACTTATTCCTTCTTCTCGCTATATGCAAATGTTGATAAATTCAGCTATGCAGAAAAGGAAATCCCAATGGAACAGCGACCCGAGATCGATCGCTGGATAATTTCACTTCTTCACTCCCTCGTTAAAGAAGTAAAAGAAAACTACGACGATTACGAGCTAACCCGTGCCGGCAGGCTTATTCAGGATTTTGTTACCGAAAACCTCAGTAACTGGTATGTGCGTCTTAACCGTAAACGCTATTGGGGCGGAGAGTATAACACCGATAAAATTTCTGCCTACCAGACCCTTTATACATGTTTGGAGACGGTTGCAATACTTGCCTCTCCAATTGCTCCGTTTTATATGGATAAGCTGTTCTGCGACCTGAATAAAGTTTCCGGAAGACACGGTGAAAGCTCCGTGCACCTGGTCAGCTTTCCAAAATATTCTGAAAACCTTATCGATCCGGTTCTCGAGGAAAGAATGAATATTGCACAAACTGTTTCTTCTATGGTTCTGAGTCTCCGGAGAAAAGTGAGCATCAAAGTACGTCAGCCATTGAACAAACTGATGATCCCCTTGTTAGAGAAAGGTTTTAAAGAAAAGTTTGAAGCTGTTAAATCCCTGATCCTGTCTGAGGTAAATGTTAAAGAAGTTGAATACATTAACGACACAGCAGGAATCCTTGTTAAAAGAATCAAACCCGATTTTAAATCACTCGGACCGAAATACGGTAAACTGATGAAGGAGATTGCCTTAGCTGTGAACCAGATGCAACAGGCCGATATACTCCGCTTCGAAAAGGAAGGTTCATTTTTGATACATCTGGAATCTCAAAACCTTACTCTTGTCCCCGAAGATGTCGAAATAATTTCGGAAGATATTCCCGGCTGGCTGGTTGCAAATGAGGGCAAAATAACTGTTGCGCTCGACATTCAATTAAACGAAACCCTGCGCCAGGAAGGTATTGCAAGAGAATTTGTCAACCGTATACAAAACCTCCGTAAAGACAGTGGCTTTGATGTTACCGATAAAATTGAAATTGAAATACAAAAGCACGCTTCAATTAACGGGGCAATTGATAATTATAAAGATTACATTGCATCTCAAACCCTCGCCAGACAAATATCTCTGGTAGATCATATCGATGGCGATGGCACTGAGGTCGAAATTGATGATGAAATAAATACATTGTTGAAGATAGTGAAAGCTCAATAAGGCAGCAGGATGTTTGCCCTTTAACTTTTGGTCAAAAAACCTTCAGCCCGATAACCTTTTTTATAGTGGAACCACAGATTTTATATTAATTTTGTTATTTTTAAGAAACTTTTAATACCTGACACCATGGCTGAGAAGACAAGATATTCAGATGAGGAGCTTGATGAATTCAGACAGATCATTCTACAGAAGCTCGAAAAAGCCAAGGAAGATTATGAACTGCTGAAAAGCGCGATCACCCAAAGTGAGAGTAATGATACTCAGGATACTTCTCCAACCTTTAAGGTTCTGGAGGAGGGTGCAGCAACTCTGTCCAAAGAAGAAGCCGGTAAACTGGCTCAGAGACAGCAAAAGTTTATTCAGCACCTGCAGGCAGCTCTTGTAAGAGTTGAAAATAAAACCTATGGAATCTGCCGCGAAACAGGGGTTCTGATTCCAAAAGAACGGCTCCGCGCAGTGCCCCATGCCACCCTTAGTATGGAAGCCAAAGAAAAAACGGGCAAATAAGTTTACAATCCTTGTCCATTTTAATTCACAGCTATCCTGATGTCAATGGTTCGTAAGTCCGCGCTCGTCGTTATTCTGATTCTTCTTATTGATCAGATCCTGAAAATCTGGATAAAAACAAATATGTTTTTATACCAGGATATTCCTGTTTTCGGTAACTGGTTTATTATCAAATTCATTGAAAACAATGGTATGGCGTTTGGTGTGGACCTGCCGGGAGACTATGGAAAGATGATCCTCAGTATATTCAGGATTATTGCTGTAATCGGAATAATATTTTACATGCGACATCTGATCAGGCTAAAAGCTCCCAACGGCCTCCTGATATCAATGTCATTTATACTTGCGGGTGCAATTGGAAATATTCTGGATAGTGCCTTTTACGGATTGATTTTCAACGAGAGTACTCCGTTCACAAAAGCTATATTATTCCCCGAATCAGGAGGATATTCAAGTTTTCTTCACGGTAAGGTCGTTGATATGTTTTATTTCCCAATAATTCAGGGTACATGGCCCCAGTGGGTTCCTTTTAAGGGCGGTGATTATCTGGAGTTTTTCAGACCTGTTTTCAATATTGCTGATACAGCCATTTCTATTGGCGTTTTCTCAATACTCATTTTTCAGAAGAAGTTTTTTGCATCCCACGAGCCAGAACAATCCGAGAATATCACCCCTGAGAATCCTACCACAGAAGAAAAATCGGAATCTGGAATCACCTAATCCCTCTTCACCAAACCGTAAAACAAAAACTTAATCAGATTATCCAGCCTGTCTTCAATGTTCCCGTGATCTTTGTTTATAAACAGGGGTATCTCAAGTCCTTTCATTGCCGTAACTATAGCAACCGCACTAAGGCCCGGGTCTTCAATTACAAACTTGTTGTGTTTAATTCCTTTCCGTAAAATTTCAGTTACAATTTTAACTTCATTCTGATCATAATTTTTTCGGATCTTCTCAATAAACTCAAGATGATTCAGGTAATCGCTCTTGAGCGCAGCATAAAAATTTGAAAGTGTCTTCATTTTATGCATGCGAAAGAGAATATACGATCTCAATTGTTCGATGGGATCGTCAATTATGGAAATTTCTTTGAGCAGATCCTGCTTTAACTCCTCAGCCTCCTGTTCAACTACTGCCCTGAAAATATCCTCTTTACTGGTGAAATAATAATAAATAGAAGACTTCCCTTTCTTCGTGGCACTTGCAATTTCTTCCATTGTGGTTTTCCTGTAGCCATAGCGGGTGAAAATCTTTGCTGCCACACTTATGATTCGGGCCCTTATCTCATCTTTTTTTACAACCATACCTCAAATTCAGAATTTCTTACAGAGAATCTTCAAATATAACAATTTTCAAAAATCGTTTTGGGCTCAACCTCCCGGCACTCACCATTAAATCATTTACGCACTTTCCTCTTACTAATTATGGGTTGAATCTGATCTTCAACCATGGTGAAATCCATTTGTCGCTTAGCCAGATTTACGCTTTTTACAATTATCGTAACATCATCACCCAACTGATATACCTTTTTCGTATTCTTGCCTGTCATGCAATAGTTGTCCTCATCAAATACGTAAAAATCGTCCATAAGTGACTGAACTGAAATCATTCCTTCGCATTTGTTTTCATTAAGTTCCACATATATTCCCCACTCACTGATCCCGCTGATGATCCCTTCAAACTCCATTCCTACCTTATCGGTCATAAATTCAACCTGTTTATATTTGGTTGAAGCTCTCTCAGCATCCATGGCTCTTTTTTCCATTTCGGATGAGTGCTCACAGCGTTTCTCATATTTACTTTTATTCTTAGGCTCTCCTCCCGCGAGATAATGAGCCAGCATCCTGTGCACCATCATATCTGGATACCGGCGGATTGGTGATGTAAAATGGGTGTAAAACGGGAATGCAAGCCCGTAATGACCAATGTTTTCTGTTGAATATCTGGCTTTGGCCATAGCGCGCAGAGCAAGGGTTTCAATCACATTCTGTTCCTTTTTGCCCTGAACATCATCCAGCAACTTGTTTAATGAAACAGCAGCTTGTTTGCCTGAGCCCAGCTGAAGTTCATAACCGAATTTTCGGATAAATAAAGCAAATGATTCCAGTCTTTCAGCATTCGGATTGGCGTGTATACGGTAAACAAAAGGTTTTGCTTTGGCCTGGTTTGATTTCTCGCCATGAACGTCCTGCAGATAGCGGCATCCCCGGTTGATAAAGCTTGCGACCATTTTATTGGCAAGTAGCATGAATTCCTCTATCAACTGATTTGATTCTTTCTGTTCCTTGAAATATACGCTTAAGGGCTTCCCCTTTTCGTCGATGTTGAACCTCACCTCAACCCTGTCGAATGCAATAGATCCTTTGCGAAATCTGTCCTGACGGAGCTTCTGGGCTAATCTGTGAAGTGTAAGAATTTCCATCTTCATATCGCCGTCCTTGCCTGTAATTATTTCCTGAGCTTCTTCATAAGCAAAGCGCCGCTGCGATTTAATAACGGTTCTGCCAAACCACTCCTTCAGTATTTCAGCCTTATCGTTCATCTCGAAAACAGCAGAGAAGCATAACTTTTCCTCGTTGGGACGAAGAGAACAGATAAAATTGGAAAGTCTCTCAGGAAGCATAGGTACAACCCTGTCTACCAGATAAACTGATGTTGCTCTGGCATACGCTTCATCCTCAATAATCCCTTTTGATTTTACGTAGTGTGACACGTCAGCAATATGAACCCCTACTTCCCAATTACCGTTTTTAAGTTTTTCAAGGGATAAGGCATCATCAAAATCTTTGGCGTCGTGCGGATCAATAGTGAAAGTAGGCACCTTTCTGAAATCGCGGCGATCCGCTCTGTCTTCAGCTGTAATTGTATCACTGATGAGTTCAGCCGCTTCATCCACCTCCTTCGGAAAAAATGTGGGAAGATCAAATTCAGCAAGGATGGCATGCATTTCCACATCATTTTCACCGGGATTACCCAGTACCTCAACCACCTCGCCAATTGGGCTCTTCGCGTTGGCCGGCCATTCTACGATTTTTACAATTGCTTTCTGTCCTGCCTTCCCCCCTTTTAATTTATTAATGGGAATAAAGATATCATAGGGCATTTTTCGACTATCGGTAACAAGAAAAGCAAAATTGTTATTGATTTCAATTATCCCTACAAAACTCATTCGTGCCCGCTCAATAATATCAATAACTTCACCTTCCATGCGATTCGCTCTGGGGCGCTGCGGAAATACATGTACCTTAACAATATCACCATTCATGGCCGTTTTCATGTTGGGCCTTGCAATGAATACATCGTCTTCCAGTTCATCGCTTATAAGAAATGCATATCCGTATTGCGTCATGTCGATTTTCCCTGTCAGATATCCGGCTCGCGATTTCATTCTGAAACTCCCTGTCTCAGGCTCTTCAAGTTTACCAGACGAGGCCATCCATTCAAGGGTCTGGAGAACCTGCTGTTTCTGAAAATCATCCTTTATTCCAAGAAATTTGGATACTTGTTTGTAGTTATATAATTTTCTGGGACTATTCGAAAATATTGCCAGAATACTTCCGGCCATCTTTTCTTTATTATATCCCTTTGCTGTCGTGTTTTTCTTTTTATGAGCCATTTCAAATTTTTAATTACCACAAGTTACGGCTTTCTCTGTTCAAATTCATATTTTTACACTTCGTAATTTTCGAAATGAGAAAACTGAGTATTTACAATAGTCTCTCCCGTAAGAAGGAAGAGTTCATCCCACTAAATCCCCCGCACGTCGGACTTTACGTCTGCGGACCTACTGTATACGGCGACCCACACCTGGGCCACGCCCGGCCTGCTATCACATTTGATCTGCTATTCCGGTATCTTAAATACCTGGGCTATAAAGTACGCTATGTAAGGAATATTACCGATGTTGGACATCTGGAAAATGACGCCGATGCCGGTGATGATAAAATTGCAAAAAAAGCAAAAGCAGAGAAGCTGGAGCCAATGGAAATTGCACAGTATTACACAAATCGTTATCACGATCTTACCGCCCGGCTAAACGTGTTACCACCCAGTATAGAGCCCCAGGCATCAGGACATATTATCGAACAGATTGCCCTGGTCAAACAAATTATCGACGCCGGATTTGCTTACGAATCAAATGGTTCGGTATATTTCGACGTGGAGAAATACGATAAAAAACACAATTACGGTAAACTTTCAGGTCGGAAAACAGAGGATATGCTTTCAAATACCCGCGAACTGGAAGGGCAAGATGAAAAACACAATCCTCTCGATTTTGCCATATGGAAAAAGGCCGGCCCTGCACATATTATGCATTGGCCATCGGAATGGAGTGATGGATTTCCCGGATGGCATCTTGAGTGCTCGGCTATGAGCCAGAAATATCTTGGAAATACTTTTGATATTCACGGGGGAGGAATGGACCTTCTTTTCCCACACCATGAGTGTGAAATAGCTCAATCTGTTGCTGCAACAGGTCACGAAACCGTGAAATACTGGATGCATAATAATATGATTACCGTTAACGGCCAGAAAATGGGCAAGTCTCTCGGAAATTTTATTAATCTGGATGACTTTTTCAGTGGTAACAACGAGCTGCTTTCTTCTGCCTACAGTCCGATGACAGTGAGGTTTTTTATACTTCAGGCTCACTACAGAAGTACTCTTGATTTTTCGAACGAGGCGCTTCAGGCTGCTGAAAAAGGACTCAAAAGATTAGTCAGCGCAATTAAAACACTCGATAGAGTCGTTCCGGGAGAAACAAGCAGTTTTGATCCGGACAAAATTATTACTGGAGCTTTTGAGGCACTGGATGACGACCTGAACAGCCCCGTAGCAATCGCATGCTTGTTCGACGGCGTGCGGATTATAAACTCCCTCGCTGATAAAAAAGAAAGTATTACTAAAGATGATCTTATTAAACTGAAATCTTTTTATCATTGTATTGTTTTTGACATCCTTGGTCTTCTGGATGAGGAAGATTCGCAAAACAGCAATGCGGCAACCCGTCTTGTTGATTTTATACTCAATCTTCGGACCGAGGCCAAAGACAAAAAAGACTTTTCTACATCCGATAAGATCCGTGATGAACTAAAAGCCCTTGGAGTGGTTATCAAAGATGGAAAAAATGGAACTGTCTGGGAATGGGAATAATCTGTTAACTCAATAACTTGCCAAAATCCCTCGAAATAAAAATTGGTAACCTCTCTGTTGGAGGGGATCATCCTGTAATGGTTCAATCCATGACGAATGTTCCAACTGATAATATTCAGGCCTCTGTTGAGCAATGCATCCGAATTATTGAGGCGGGTGGGGAGTTGGTAAGGCTAACTACTCAGGGCTTAAAAGAGGTTGAGTGTCTGGGATTGATCCGGGACGAATTGAATAAAAGGGGATATACAAATCCACTGGCTGCAGATGTGCATTTCAAACCCTCAGTGGCTGAATTAGCAGCACTGATTGTTGAAAAGGTAAGACTCAATCCCGGAAATTACGCAACCCGCAGAACAGGCCGGACGGAACCATATACTCCAACCGAATATACCAAAGAGTTAACAACCATAAAAGAGTTTCTGCAACCCCTCTTTGAAATCTGCAAATCCCGTAATACCGCGATCAGAATAGGTGTAAACCACGGATCCCTCTCTGAAAGAATTATGAGTCGCTATGGAGATACTCCTGAAGGGATGGCTGAATCGGCAATGGAGTTCATCCGGATTTTTGTTTCAGCAGGTTGCAGGAACCTCGCAGTAAGCATGAAAGCAAGCAATCCCCGCGTTATGGTTTACGCAAACCGCTTACTGATGAAAAAAATGCAGACGGAAGGAATGGTTTTCCCCTTTCATCTTGGCGTTACCGAGGCCGGGGAAGGAGAAGACGGAAGGATAAAATCCGTTATCGGAATAGCAAGTCTTCTTCAGGATGGTATTGGAGATACCATAAGGGTTTCACTTACTGAAGAACCCGAAGAAGAAATTCCGGTTGCAAAAAAAATAGTTAAATTCTTCGCGTCCGAGAAAAAAGATTTACCTGTATCCATACATCCACGATTCACCTGGAATCAATTCTCTTATGAAAAAAGAGCTTCGCTTCCTTCTGAAAACATTGGTGGGCGGCATGTTCCCATTGTTATCCTCAAAATCAGCGATCCCCGCGGAAAAGAATTTCCACTTTCTGAAGCAGGGTATAATACAGGAACCGACGGTATTCTGCAAACATCCCCTGAAGCAGCGGATTATATATTTCTGGAAGATGAAAACTGGTTTTCAGTACCCGGAAAGGCCGTTCATTCCATCTGTAATTTTGCTGCCTGGAAAGACCGTCACAAAAGCCTTACACATCATTATCCGATGATGAGCATAAGTGAATTTGAACAGTTTAAAAATGAAATTTTTGGCTTACACTTCATAAAAATCAAACTCAGCGAGGCTAATGACAAGAACCTTGAAATCATCGATACCGATTTTCTTGGCTGCATTATTTTGGATCTCCCCGAAGAGGATGTTGTTGCTAAAACACGTCAGTTTTTTACTACCCTAACTAAAAGAAATTGCCGGCTGCCCGTAATACTTCATAAAACTTATGATTGTGAGAGTTATGAGGATCTTTTAATCCGATCTTCAGGTGAACTTGGACCCATTCTCCTCGAAGGTCTGGGAGACGGAATCTGGATCGAAGAAACTAAACTGGATCTCGAACCTTCAGTCCTCAGAAAATTGTCCTTCGGAATCCTGCAATCATCAGGGATGCGCATTTCAAAAACTGAATTTATTTCCTGTCCCGGTTGTGGGCGTACCCTTTTTAACCTTCAGAAAGTGTCGCATAAAATCAAAGAATCAACTTCTCATCTGGCAGGACTGAAAATAGCTATAATGGGCTGTATTGTTAACGGACCGGGAGAAATGGCAGATGCCGATTATGGATATATTGGTGCAGGACCCGGTAAAATAAGTCTTTACCGCGGCCGTGAAGTCGTTAAACAGGGAATCTCTGAAGATGATGCGTTGAATGAATTGATTGAACTTATAAGAGCGGATGGGAAGTGGGTGGAGAGGGGATGAACGTGACGGGTGAAAAAAGTGACGAGTGAAAAAAGTGACGGGTGACGAGTGACAAGTGACGGGTGAAAAAAGTGACGTGTGACGAGTGACAAGTGACGAGTGATGAGTAGTCACGATTACCTGTCACTTATCACCTGTCACTCGTCACTTGTCTCTTGTCTCTTGTCACGTTTCAATATTCCCCCAGCTTCCTCATCAACCCCCAAATCATTGCCCTCACAACACCAATCAACCCTTCAATATCCTTAACATCCTCCACAAACCCCAACTCTCTCGAAATAATAACCTGTGTTTCAAGTTCTGAAAGTGAACCCTGAGCTATCGACAGGAAATAAACAAATTCTTTTTTTGAAGCTCTTCCAGCTCCTTCAGCAATATTGCTTGGAACAGAAACAGCCGATCGCCTAATTTGCTGAATAATGCCAAATCTCTCTTCTTCCGGGAATTTTCTGGTTATTGAATATATTTCTTTGACGAGAGAAATGGATTTCTTCCAAACATGAAGATCCTTATGAGATTTAATTCCTGCTTCCATAAATTCCGTTTAATATTTATGGCTGCAAAATTTAAAAATCAGCGTTGAAAGCTATTTATTTATCTTGTGACGCGTGACACGGATGTGACATGTGACAAGTGACAAGTGACATGTTACTGATACTTATCACTGTCACTTACTCATTACTTGTTACTTGTCACTTGTTACTTGTACTTGTCACTTGTTTGTCACTCGTCACTCGTCACTCGTCACTCGTCACTTGTCACTTATCCCGTGTGAACCAAACAAATCAATAATCGTCTCCGGAGCCTGCAGATGATAGGCCCGTAAACCTGCCAACCTGGCGCCTTCAACATGCTGAAGGGTATCATCGATAAACATTGTTTCGGATGTAATCAGGGCGTTCTCATTGATTACAAATTCGAAGGTTTCCTTTTCCGGTTTACGCATGCCTATTCGATTTGAATAATACGTTTTTTCGAAAAATCTTTCCATCGCATCCTCTCCGTACCATTTCCGGATAAGATCGAGATAGTACCCTATGTGAATTTCATTGGTGTTGCTTAACAGGAAGGTGCGGTAACGGCTTCTTAAATCCAGGAGCAGTCTGGCCCTTTCCTTCGGGAAATCAAGTAACATTGCATTCCACGCATGAATAATCTGATCATTAGTCGTACCGGGGCTAAGGTGTTTACTTAATTCGGATAGAAAGGTCTCAGAACTAATTTTGCCAATGTCGTAATTATCAAACCATGGTAATTGCCTGTTCTGTGTATAAACTTTGTCGATATCCACAAGACCAAGTGCGTTGAATTCCTTAACTGTGCGTTTAAAATCGAGATTTATAACTACACCACCCAGATCGAAGATAATATTTTTGATTCCTTTTAGTGTATCCATTTGCCCCGGGGAATTCAGTTTTTAATTACCTTTTGCACAGTTCGTTCGTTTCCTTCATTTATAATTACCATATATACTCCTGCATTAAACCCTGAAAAATCTATTTCCGCAGACTTCGCCTCAGGGCTAATTCTTTTTACAATCCTCCCGCTGATGTCCGCTACCTGAATAGTGTTTATCGTTGAGTTTGAATTAAAATAAAGGACCTCCTCAACAGGGTTTGGAAATAAATTTATACCGGTCTTCCCGATGCCTTCATTTTTTACAGATGTCGGTAAATTGGGAGTTGATAATTGCTTTGTTGTGTAAATTCTGTATTCACCGGGCAGCAATGTAATCGGGTCCGTTACATTTGTAACTCCGAGCGTCTCCCCCGAAAAATAATCGTACCAGTTTCCTGTTTTACTGAAGTTTGGATTAGCCGGCTGGCTAACCACATCAAAGTTTCCGATAATCCTTACGTCCATGTCTGCATGGTTCAACTCGATACGTTTCACCGCACTGCTAACCGACAAGGTAAAATCTGTGGTAGAAAATGCCGGCTCCTGCGTTTTCAGGTGGATCAGACTGGAAAAAACAGGATTCAGGCGGGGACGGGTGGTCAGGTAGTCCCAGTGGATAGGCTTGTTGCCAACTCTTCCATTATAATCGATGGAGATATCATATCCCATTTCTCCGAATTGCCAAATCATTTTTGGCCCGGGTACTGTCAGGAAAAAAGCTGCCGCCAGCTCCATCCTACGCAACGCAACAGGCAGTAACTTAGTATTATAGGTACCTGAAGCATTTCCATATGCAATTGTTTTAAACATTATACGCTCTTCATCGTGACTCTCCATATAACCAACAAGATTAGGGCTTTGCCAGCCTCTGTTTTTATATGAAACCCAGTTAAAATCAGATTTTCCTGATTCGTTATAGCCCATTGCAGCCTCATTGTAATTGTAATTGATATTGCCCCAAATCATCATCCCATAATTGGCCAGGACCGTTTCTTCGGAATTATCGGCAAAGTGTTCCAGAATTACATATGCATCCGGATTTACCTGCCAGATTTTGTCGGCCATTCTTTTCAGAATTGTGATTCTTTTAGCGTCATACGCGCTGCCATCACCAGGTGTGTTTGTAAATCCTTTGGTGAAATCAAAGCGGTATCCGTCTATCTTGTATTCATTCATCCAGTATGCCGTTACCCGATCAACAAAATCTTTGGTTGTCTGATACTCATGATTAAAGTCGTATCCCCATGAATATGCAGTATTGGGCGAGGTCTGATTGTACCATGGATTATTTGCAGCCGGTTGGTTCAGGGTGGAGTTCCAGTAAAGTTGTACGAGGGGACTTTGTCCGTAAGAATGATTCAGCACCATATCCATAATTACGGCTATTCCCCGGCTGTGGCACGAATCAACAAAAGCTTTAAGATCGTTTTTTGGTCCGTAATATTTATCGGGAGCAAAATAATAGGAAGGATTATACCCCCAGCTCTCATTGCCTTCAAACTCATTGAAAGGCATAATTTCCAAAGCTGTTACTCCCAGCTTGCTGAAATAATTCAATGTATCTGTCAGTGTTTTCCAGTCATGTGCCGCAAGAAAATCGCGAAGAAGGAGTTCATAAATAACGGCCTGTTCATTTGGAACAGGAGTAAAATCGTTATGCTTCCAGACAAACGGTGTCTGTGCAGTCTGAAAAACACTTACAATTCCGGTTGTAAGTCCTTTGGGATATGGTTTAAGGTTGGGATATGTTGTACTGCTTATCCACTCATCATTCCATGGATCCAGAATTTTATCGGTATAAGGATCTCCAATCAGGAGATTTCCGTCAACAAGATACTGATAAGCATACTCCTTACCGGGAACGAGTCCGTCAATTTGTAACCAGTAACGCTGAGTATCGGGAGTGCGCTTCATATAGGTGGAGGCGTTTGCTGTCCAGTTAGAGAAATCCCCCGGAACAAAAACAAACGATTTGGAAGGTGCATATAAACACAAAATAACCGAATTGTCTGATATATAATTGATTCCGTCTTTAGTTCCGACAGGCAGAGACTGTACAACCGGTGCAGGTCTTACAAAGTAGAAAAATGTGTCTGAAACCGTTTCATTTGCCAGAAAAGCCTTAACAACGACCTGATTTTCGCCATATTCACTGGCTGAAAATGTATGACTGAGGGTTTGTGATATTTTTGTACTTTTTATGTATGTTCCGTTTTTAAAAAGGGCCATGCTGTCAGATGCGCTGGCATTAGCCGTAACCGGAACCATTTCGTTAAGTTCTACTATTCCGCTTCGTTCTTCCGGAATAGAAAAATTGACATTCAGACCTTCTGCGAATACCGGCACAAACAAATCTGCAGTTTGTTTAATAGGCGTTTCGGCACTTCGGACAACGAGAGCAATTTTTTGAATTGTTTTATTAAGTGGTACTGAATAGAATGTGTAAATATCGGGGGTAATGCTTAATTTATAGGTATATGAACCCTCATATTGTAGTTTTGGCTGACTTGTGTTATTTCCCCACGATCCTATAACATTTTGCCATTGGGTTCCATCGGATAGGATAACTCCGGTATGAACATAAAGTTCGCCTGTATAATTTTTAAGGGTTCCTGTTTCGAGATCAGAGTGGAAATACAGATTCACCGGCTGGCTTGCAACAGGAATCAGCGGATCGCTGGTAATTAGCTGGGCGCTAAGGAATAACGGGAAGAAAAATCCAAATATAATAAGGATTACGGAATATTTTTTTTGCATAACCAATGGTATAAAAATCATTAAAAAAAACAGTAACCGCAAAGCTCGCTGAGTGAAAATTACCCTGCGCGCTTCGCGGTTAAAAGTTTATAAAATCAGTCTGCCTCAGGCAGATGACATGAATTACTGAACAATAGTGCCTGTACCTGCTTTAAAGTTAAGGCTGATAGTAGCTGTTCCGGCTGATACAGGAACTGCTGCCTGATCACCACCTGTTCCGCGGTATTCAATGTTACCACCGAGAATATTGAATTCATGCTGCCACCAGTCATAATGCCATTTGTGCCATGCATGCATTCTCAGGTTGTCTGCAACCAGGTCCTTGGTAATGGTAAGGACACTATTTGCATTGTCAACAGTAAATTTGTTTGCTGGAAGTGCTGCATCCCATGATCCGGCTGCTGTACCAATAAGGTAAACTTCTGCCTGTGCAACAGAAATTGAATCCCTTTCGAGGTCAATCCATACCATATAATAACCTGATTCTGCAGGAGGCATAAGGTTGTTGGTACCTTTGAGGTAATCTTTTACACCTGGATTTGAGTTATCAGCAACACCAAAGTCACCTACCCACTCTCTTCCGGGAGCAAATTTAATACCGGGGTCAGCAGCTGCTGCGTCGATATATACAATTCTCCAGAATGCATTCGGATGTGAATGAACAGGAATCATAGGAATATTAATAGATGCCCAATCCCAACCACCAATTGAAGCACCGATCATATAAAGGTTTTCAGGATATTCAGGAAGCGGTTCGGCTTCGCCGGTTTTCAATGCAACAACTTTTGTACCAACACCTAATTCCCATGTCATGGTGAATTTATAAACAGCGTACTCAGCATTTGCAATATTTGCTCCACCGGGTACCAGTGCAGTAAGAGCTCCACCAAAGTTGGTGTTAACTTTTACACCTTTTTTACCACCGCCTAAATCAAGTTCGGTATCAAGAACGATTTTCCAGCCATTTGAATAACGGAATTTGTATTCATTTTCGAGCATGGTTACATCCTCAACAATAAAATCCATTTTGGTAGTGTTGAAAGTAGCTGTCATTGGAGTATTGTCGCTCCAGCCACCGGGAGTTGCGCCACCAATAAGACCCCAGATAACCCTTGCAATAGCCACTTTTTTCAATTCGGTGTCAATTACAATGTGATACAATCCGTCTTCAGGAACAGTAAAGAGGGTAGTTGATTCTTCATAACTACCTTTCCACAATCCCTCTTTTGGTTCTTCAACATCGAGGTTTGCGGTTTCTACCATAGCAAAATCAGCAGCAGGACCATAAGTCTTCTTAGCTGAACCGGCAACTTCATAAAGACTGAAACCATTGGATGCTTCAACGGCCATATAAATTTCAACAAGTGCCGCTCTGTCTTCCTGTAGTACTTCATTTTTTGTTACGGCAAGTCTCACTTTAGTATCCAGATCAGCAAGTGTAGCAGATGCTGTTTTAATATAGATACCATCGAGGACGATAGGTTCATTAGGTTCATCTTCTTTTGGATCGCAGGCAACAAGGGCAATACTTGCCACAAATGCCATAATTGCGAATTTCAGAGTTGATCTAAAAAATTTAACTTTCATAGGATTTTGGTTTTTTGTTAAAAATAATTGTTCGGTTTATTTATATTACTGAGGATCACTTAATAAATTCTCATTTGCATCAGTTGCCCATTTTGGAATCGGGAAGGTTTCTCTGCTTGCATCGGATACGGGTTTTTCCCACCATGCTTTTCCAAATTCACCAAAACGGATAAGATCCTGACGACGGTGGCCTTCCATGAATAATTCACGGCCTCTCTCTGCTAAAAGCTGCGTAAGGGTAGCATTTGTAAAATCAGAAACTTCGGCCCTTTCCCGAATCGGATTGATCCAATCGTCTCCGTTTCTGCCCATTCTGATTTCGGCTTCAGCTTTCATTAAATATATGTCGGTAATGCGGAAAACAACGAAATCGTTACTTAAGTTTTCAATTGCTCCCTTTTTAACAACATATTTAAAAGGTCTGACCCCTGACATTCTGATTTGTGCAGTTGTAAAAGTTGCGTCCATTCGAAGTGCAGGAATAACGGGTGAAAAGAAAAGGGGAACCGCTGCAACGGCATCCAGAATAACCGCACCTTTGGAATCTTTCTGTGCACCTGCGAGGAAGAATTTTTCCTTTCTGATATCGCCATTCTCGTATGAGTTATAGTGGCTTTCGAGTGTTGCAAATCCATTCCACGGGCCAACCGGCATATCGAAGGTGAGATTACTCTGATAATGAAGGCTCCGCATATGAATCCTAAATCCTTTGAATTCATTTTCATCATAAGGAATAGAAAAGATAATTTCAGGATTGGTTTCATTGTCTGTAACAAAAGGTCCCTGCGGATCCGGATCAAATGAATAAAACCCGGTGTTAATAACACTATCGCAATATGCGCCGGCCTTCTCCCATTGCGGGGTGCCAGTATAAATTTCAGCATTGAGGTAAAGTTTTGCAAGAAGGCTGAATGCCAGCGATCGTGTTGCAAGGTACTTTTTATCCACATTTTGTAACTTAGGGAGGGATGATTCCAGAGTACTTACAATACTGTCCCAGATGGCGCCCCGGTGCTGACGGAAGGGTTTTTCAGGAACATCAATAGTGGTTGTAAGGTATGGAACATCGCCAAAGTTATCGATAAGCAGATAATAATACATGGACCGCAATACATCAAGTTCAGCGATTTTTTTAGCAATATCATCGCTCGGAGGTAATGCTTTTAAGAAATCGGATTTTATGTTGCAGGTCGTTGTAGCTTCGTAAAGCCTTCCCCACATATTGTTTACACCCTCAACATCATTACTCCAGGCATGCTGATGCATTACCCTCCATTTCCCACCATCGTCCCAGTCGGCATCACGGGTTGGTGCGCATAATTCATCTGAGGTTATTTCCTGAGCAAGGTACCACCAGCCCTCGTCATCAACGAGTGGCCTGAATGCAGCATAGCCGGGTACAGCAAGAGTTGCAAGCTGCAGATCGTTTTCCGGATACAAATCAGCAGGTATCTTATCGTACAAATCTTCTGTAAGATCTGTACAAGACATACTGCCTATCAGTAAAAAGGAAAATATATATATTACTTTCTTCATAGCTCTAAAATTTTAAAAACTTGCGTTTATTCCAAAGGTAATCGATCTTGTTTTGGGATATGTGTTATATTGATCGATACCAAAATTTAATCCGTCTATACTTGTTTCAGGATCTATCCCTGAATAATTAGTGAGAACAAAAAGGTTGTTCCCGGCAACAGAGAATTTGAGGTTGCTAAGCCATTTTATGCTTGCAGCATTTACATTGTAAGACAGTGCCAGGTAATCGAGACGGAGGAATGATGCGTTTTCAATATATAAATCAGATTCCTGAGCCGGACTTTTACGTCCCTGGTTATACCAGTCGATTGCATCAGGAAGTTTATTTAAACTGGGGAAATCCCCGGGATAATCAAATAACATCCTGGTTGCATTATAAACCTCATTCCCAAGCATTGCCCTGAATGAAAAGTCAAGATTCCAGCGCTTGTAAAAAGTCAGATAATTGGACCATCCCAGTTCAAGGTCCGGAAGTGCGGTGCCAACAATTTCTCTTTTTGCGTCTGCTATAATGTCTGTATATCCTCCTGAATTGGAGCGATACGTCATTTTACCACCAACCATACCGGTATAAACAGGAAGATAAAATGAACCAAGGCTTTCGCCGGCCATTATACCCAGAACCCATGAACCGGTCAGACCACGACCGCTGATATATCCTTCCTTCCTTACGTCTCCTTCAGCAACACGTCCACCCAAATCCAGCATGGTTTGCTGGTTGTGTGCAGCATTGATATTGGTTTTCCACTTGAAATTATTCCGGTCAACAGCAAACACCTGTAATAGTAATTCAACTCCTTTGTTTTCCATGCTTCCGGCATTGCCCCATTTGATTCTGGCAACGTTTGGCGGAACAGGCACAATAAACTGACCAAGTAAGTCGCTGGTTTTTTTCTGATACAGCTCCAGGGTACCACTGATCCGGTTATTAATAATCCCAAAATCAAGACCAATGTTAACCTCTTTTGTCTGCTCCCATTTCAGATCCGGATTACTGTTCCAGTCAGGCGGGAAATTGATAACTGTACTTCCCGATTCCGGATCAGTGGCTGTTCCCGATGCAATAATAATTGTCTTGCTCCGGTATTCTCCAATTTCCTGATTTCCGGAAACGCCATAAGAAGCTCTTAATTTCAGGTTGCTTATAAAATCCAGATCCTGCATAAAAGCCTCTCTGTGAATCGTCCAGCCTACTGCAGCTGTTGGAAACCAGCCCCACTGGTTGTTTTTTCCGAATTTAGTTGAACCGTCGCGACGTATTGAAGCACTTGCATAATATTTGCTTGCGTAATTATATTGAGCTCTTCCGAAGAACCCGATAAGCCTTGACATGTTCCTGTATGAAGTTGTTCCGTCCCGGTCAAGCAGAACCAGAGAACCCAGATTATCAGCTCCCATAAAATCTGAATTTGCATTTAATGCGGTTACTCCAAAACCGTCACTGTTGGTTTCCTGCCATGAGTGTCCGACAACCATATCCAGATTGTGGATATTGCTGTATGTTTTACTATAGGTTAGATATGATTCTAAAAGTTTCTTGCTTTTATTGTCATACGATCTTTTAGCTTTACCACTGGTTGTTGATGCCCATGATTCGCGCGGCTCGAAGATCTGATTTTCATGATCATCGCGGGTATAGCCCAGATTTACGGTTCCAACAAGACCTTTGGCAATGGTAAGATCAGCCTTCAGGCTTCCAAAAAATCTTTTGGCATCCCTGACATTCTGAACTTCATTAATAGTTGCAAGGGGATTGACATAGTTAAACTCCCGCTTAACCTGATAATAACTGCCGTCAGCATTGTAAATAGGATCCGTAGGGTTTCTGGAATAAGCCTGATATAGAATATCTTTTAATCCATAACCATTATAATCCTCATAATCATTTTTTTCAAAAGTTCCTGAGATGCTGGATGAAATAATCAGCTTATCATTTAGAGCTTTCTGGGTAAGATTAATTTTACCAATACTTCTTTCTTTCTCTGTGCCTTCAAGAATTCCGGTCCAGTTCGATTGTGTTCCGGAAACATAATAATTGGTTTTTTCGTTCCCTCCTGAATAATTCATATTATATGTGGTTGAAAGACCTGTTCTGAAAATAGCATCCTGCCAGTCAGTGTCGGCATTACCATCCACAAATACTAATCCGTTATCGCTTGCAAACTGGCGAACTTCATCAGCTGTAAGAAGATCGAGTCTGTTGGCAGCTGTTTCTGCCGATACTTTTACGTTCAGTTGTAAAACGTTTTTTGACGATACTCCCGACTTGGTGGTAATCAGAATTACCCCGTTTGAACCCTGAGATCCATAAATAGCCGTTGAGGAGGCATCTTTCAACACGTTAAAAGTTTCAATGTCTTCCGGTGAGATTGTCGTGGGATCAACTCCGGGAACACCATCAACAACATATAAAGGTTGTGTATTGGAATCAAATCCGGAAGCTCCGCGAATCTTAACAGCAAATCCTGCATTTGGGTCTCCTCCTTTTTTGGTGATCATAACACCGGCAATCTGTCCCTGAATAGCCTGCATGGGATCGGTTATTACACCGCCTGTCATTTCATCTGCTGAAACCTGAGCAACCGCTCCGGTTTTATCACTTTTCTTTTGTGTTCCGTAACCAATTACCATCACCTCATCCAGAGATTGTGTTTCTTCGGTTAAGGCGACATTCAGAATCAGATTATCCAATACCGGAATTTCTGTTGTAGTATATCCGATAAATGAATAAACAAGAGTCTGATCAGATGATGCATTGATTGAATAAGTTCCGTCGATGTCCGTTACTGTACCTGAGGTACTTCCCTTTATAATTATTGTTACACCCGGTAGAGGAAATCCACTTTCTTTGTCGGTAACTAATCCTGAAATGGTATTTACCTGCCCAAAGAGCTGAAAGGGTAAGAACATCAGAAACAAAAGGAACGTTTTCCACAATGGGCAAATACGTTGCTTCATTTTTTTAGGTTTTGAAGAGTTAATATTAGCAATTTGATAGATCTCTGAAACTTTCCCGAAATTTCAAAAATGGTTTTTTTAAACCGGTATGCAAATTATGACATTCTGCTATTTTTGCATGCACAACCGCCGCCTGAAATGGCCAAAAATCCACGCAATCGACTCCGCAATCGTTTGCAATGGGGGGTTTTTGGATATGTTTTGGAGCAGGTGGTTTTGAAACTGGGTGACGGGGTAACGGGGTGACGGGTAACAAAGTAACGGGGTAACGAAGTAACGGGGTGACGGGTAACAAAGTAACGGGGTAACGAAGTAACGAGGTAACGGGGTGACGGAATTATAATGAACTTGAAAGTTTTTTGATTAGGGAGGATGTCATTATTCTTATTTTCTTAATCTTAATTCTGGTGTCTGCAATATCTTGAATATAGTTAAGTTCCTTAGAAATAATTAATTGCGTTTCTAATTCAGTTAATGAACCCAGTGAAATACTTAAGAATCTTATAAATTCTTTTTGAGATTTACGGCCCGCTCCTTCAGCAATATTTGAAGGAATTGATATAGCTGATCTTCTCATCTGTGATACAAGGACATATTTTTCTTCTTGGGGAAAAGCTTTTGTAACAATGTAAATCTCTTTAACAAGGAGGATGGAAGTTTTCCAAAGTTCAAGATCCTCGTGACATTTAGTAAAAGTCATAATTCATATTTCTTTTACACTTAATGTCATAAGAGATTAATTAATCAGCCAGCAAATCAAAATAAAATTAAAAACCCCGTCCCTCGTACGTAACCCCGTTACCTCGTTACCCCGTTACCCCGTTACAAAACCACCTATTCTTTTTCTATCCCAAATTAACTACCTTTATCTACTCTAAAACTCCATGAAAACCCATCCCGTAACCATAAAAGATATCGCCCGTGAGCTGGGAATCTCTCCCTCTACGGTTTCCCGTGCACTGAAAGACCATCCGGATATAAGTCCACAGACAAAAATTCAGGTCAGGGACCTGGTTGAAAAACTAAAATATAAACCTAACGCTGTAGCCCTGAGCCTGAGAAGCCGAAAAACAAATATCATTGGTGTGATTGTACCCGAAATGGTTCATCATTTCTTTTCATCCGTAATCTCGGGCATTGAGGAAGAGGCTATTAAAGCCGGATATAACGTGATGATCTTTCAGTCGAATGAAAGCTATGATCGTGAACTGCTCAATGTTCAGGCATTGCTCGCCAGTCGGGTCGACGGAGTACTTGTATCCCTCTCAAAAACGACCACAAAATTCTCTCATTTTAAAGAGCTCATGGATAATGAAATTCCATTGGTGCTTTTCGACAGGGTAACCGATGAGCTGGAAACCGATAAGGTTGTTGTTGACGACTTCACAGGAGCCTTTGAGGCTGTTGAGTATCTAATAAAAACCGGCTGCCGCCGTATTGCTCATTTTGCTGCCCCTCAGCACCTTAAGATAGGTTACCTGAGGCAGCGTGGCTATATTTCTGCTCTTGAAAAAAACGGAATCTGTATTGATGATGAACTTATTATAAAATGCGATACACATAACGAAGCGATAGAAACCACTGGAAAGGTTATGGCTCTGGCCAACCCTCCTGACGCAATTTTTGCAGTTAATGACCTCACTGCCGCAGGCGTTCTTAAAGTTCTTAAACGATTGAATAAGCGCGTACCCGAAGATGTTTCAGTTGTCGGATTTACCGACGGTCTTGTATCAACAGTAACCGATCCCCCTATGTCAACCGTAAGTCAACACGGTTTTCAGATGGGACAAACTGCCGCGAAAATACTGCTGCACAGGATTGAAACAGGTATCGAAAACTTTAAACCTCAAACCGAAGTACTCAAGACAGACCTTGTAATCAGGGAATCAACAAAACGAATTAGTGAGAGTTTATAGTTTCGCGCAGAGACTCAACGCTTGCGCTAAAGCTTCAGCGACGGCGCAAAGAAAAATAATAAAATCTATTCCTGGGAGCCAAAAAACTTTGCGTCCCGATAGCTATCGGGATGCGTGAAATAAAAAATCGGTTTCGCGCAGAGACGCAAAGAAAAATATTAAAATCTATTCCCGGGTTCCAAAAAAACTTGGGCTTTGTGTGAAATAAAAATAGGTTTCGCGCAGAGACGCAAAGAAAAATAAGCAAAAACTATTCCCCGCGTTCCAAAAAACTTTGCGTCCCGATAGCTATCGGGATTGCGTGAAATTAAAAAAATATTTTCTCCCATCCGCAATCGTTTGAAACAAGCATTACAGAAGATTCTCAGGAGACATGAAAAATCTTTTCTTTCCAAAAACTTGCTTTCTTCCCTTAATTTTTAATATTTTTGACACAGGAACAAACTTCTTTCCCGAAAAAAAATACAAAGATTTCTGATACCGTATGTTCCTGCGGTAAATATTGTATTATCTAAACCTTCCCCTTTTTTTGGGATTAAAAACATTTGTATGAATAAGCCAAAACTTTCTTTTTGGCAAATCTGGAATATGAGTTTCGGCTTTCTCGGAATTCAATTTGGATTTGGATTACAGAACGGAAATGTAAGCCGTATTTTTCAGACCCTGGGAGCCGATATTGATCAGATACCCATACTCTGGATAGCCGCTCCCGTTACGGGCCTCATCATTCAGCCAATCATTGGTCACCTGAGCGATAACACATGGAACCGGCTTGGAAGAAGAAGGCCCTATTTTCTGATTGGTGCCCTGCTCTCTTCCCTCGCTCTGCTCTTTATGCCCAACTCGCCTACGTTGTGGATTGCGGCCGGTACTCTATGGATCATGGATGCTTCCATCAATATTACAATGGAGCCTTTTCGTGCGTTCGTGGGTGATATGCTCCCCGAAAATCAGCGTACACTCGGGTTTACGATGCAAAGCTTTTTCATTGGGATCGGTGCTTTTGTTGCTTCGTGGATGCCATATGTATTTGCAAACTGGTTTGGATTTTCAAACGTACCCGACTTGCCCGGGGAATTGCCGGAAACTGTAAAGTTTTCATTCTATTTCGGAGGAGCAGTATTTCTGCTTGCCGTGGCATGGACGGTGTTCAAAACCCGTGAATATTCGCCCGAACAACTGGCGTCATTTGATAATCATAAAAACTCCGGAGAAGTCGTACATTCGCAAGAACACGAACCATTTAATAAATATTTGCTGCGGGGAATTATCTGGACCCTCTTTGGATTAATTCTGATTCTGCCTGTATATTACTTTAAACTCGAAAAAGAACTGTATATTCTGGCGTTGGGATTAGGTGTCTTTGGAATCCTGCAGCTTATAACCGCTGCGCTAATTAATGCAAGAAAAAGTAAAAACGGACTTGTAAGTATCATCACCGACTTATACCGTATGCCCAAAACCATGAAGCAGCTTGCTTATGTTCAGTTTTTTTCATGGTTTGCGCTTTTCTCCATGTGGATCTATACCACCTCTGCAGTTACCGGACATATCTATAATACAACTGATACCAATTCAGCATTATACAACGACGGGGCAACTCTGGTAAGCGGTATGTTTGGATGGTATAATCTTTTTGCAGCGGGATTCGGACTTTTGCTCCTCCCCCTGTTAGCCCGGCTTACAAACCGCAAAATCACGCATTCCATTGCATTAGTTGCAGGGGGACTAGGTCTCATCTCTATCTATTTCCTTAAAAATCCACAGATGATGATTTTTTCCATGCTGGGCGTTGGACTTGCGTGGTCGAGCATTCTGTCTATGCCATATGCAATACTTACCGGTTCGCTACCTCAGAATAAAATGGGAGTCTATATGGGGATCTTCAACTTCTTCATTGTTCTGCCACAAATTCTGGCTGCTACCATACTTGGTTTTATGGTAAAAGACCTTTTTAACGAAGAAAGTATTTATGCTCTAATTGCCGGCGGATTATCAATGATGCTGGCTGCAATCCTTGTGATATTTGTAAAGGATGGAAATCCCCGGGAAAAAAATAACTAATAACAAAAATGAAGACCTACTATAAAAAAGACGAGTGGAAAATTATTGAAGAAGGCTTCAAACCTGAGATGCATGAAGCATCAGAAAGTATTTTCAGCCTTGGAAACGGTCGCATGGGTCAACGGGCAAATTTTGAAGAGAAATACTCAGGAAAATCCCTTCAGGGAACCTATCTGGCGGGTGTCTATTATCCCGACAAAACCCGGGTGGGTTGGTGGAAAAACGGATATCCGGAATACTTTGCAAAAGTCCTCAATGCTCCCAATTGGATAGGAATAAACGTTGAAATCAATGGCATTGAACTTGATCTTCATAACGCAGAAGTTCATGATTTTAGAAGGGAACTGGATATGAAACAGGCTTGCCTGAAGCGATCTTTTACAGCTACTTTACCAAATGGAAATAAGATTGAAGTTACAACCAGCCGGTTTTTAAGTATCGTAAACGATGAAATGGGAATAATCCGGTATTCCGTTAAAGCACTTAATTTCAGCGGGAGTATTCGTTTTACTCCATTTATCGATGGTGACATCCGGAATGCCGACGCCAATTATGATGAACAATTCTGGGATGTCATTGAAACCAAATCTGAAAAGTTTTCCGCATTCCTGCTGGCAAAAACACGAAAATCGGAGTTTCTTTCATGCATGACAATGATGTATGAGATTACGAAAAACAATCAGCTTGTACGGGTGGAACCGGAAATAATTAAAAGGGATAAGTTTGTCGCAAACAACGTGTCCATTGATGTTCAGAAGAACGATGAACTGGAGATTTTCAAATACGTTTCGGTTCTCAGCTCCCTTAACCACTCCCCCGAAATAATTGTGGAAAACGGTTTAAGGATTGTAAAAAGTGCTTTTCAAAAGAAATATGACAATCTTTTTAAGGAACATGTGGCTGTCTGGGAAGAGAAATGGCTTCACAGCGACATTATTATCAAAGGAGATGATGCAGCGCAACAGGGAATCCGTTTTAATATTTTCCACCTGAATCAGACTTATACCGGAAACGATGAACGGCTCAATATTGGTCCCAAGGGATTTACCGGAGAAAAATACGGTGGAAGTACCTACTGGGATACCGAAGCTTTTCTGATTTCTTTCTACCTGAGTACTGCTCCTCAGGGTGTTGCAAGAAACCTGCTGGTTTATCGCTTCAAGCATCTGCAAAAAGCCATTGAAAATGCTTCAAAGCTTGGTTTTCATTCGGGTGCGGCTCTGTATCCCATGGTTACTATTAACGGGGAAGAATGTCACAATGAATGGGAAATTACATTCGAAGAAATTCACCGGAACGGAGCTATCGCCTTTGCAATTTATAACTACATCCGTTATACCGGTGAAATGGGATACCTTGCGGAATATGGCCTGGAGGTACTCATTGGAATTTCCCGGTTCTGGAAACAAAGAGTTAACTGGTCGGATGTAAAAGGACAATACGTAATGCTTGGTGTTACCGGTCCGAATGAATACGAAAATAACGTAAACAACAACTGGTATACCAACAAAATGGCTGTCTGGACTCTAGAATACACCATAAAGGCAATTGATTATGTGATGGAGAATCATCCTGCCCGGTACAGTGAAATTGTGGAATCAACTTTACTTAATCATGATCGGGAAATTGCTGCCTGGAAAGATGTTATTCAGAATATGTATTTCCCCTATTCCGAAAACCTGAAAGTCTTTTTGCAGCAGGATGGGTATCTCGACAAAGAGCAGAAGATGGCTTCAGAGCTGAATCCCGCTGAAAGACCAATAAATCAGCATTGGTCGTGGGATCGGATACTCCGCTCCTGCTTTCTCAAACAAGCAGATGTTTTACAGGGGATATATACTTTAGAGGATCAGTTCGAACCCGAAGTGATCAAAAGAAATTACGATTTCTACGAGCCCCGGACGCTGCACGAATCATCACTTTCACCTTGTGTGCATTCTATTCTGGCCAATCGAATTGGGTATATTCAAAAAGCTTATGAGTTATATCTTCGGACATCAAGGCTGGATCTAGACGATTACAACCACGAAGTGCGCGAAGGGCTTCATATAACCAGCATGGGCGGCACCTGGATGTCGGTGGTTTATGGCTTCGGTGGATTGCGTGTAACAGAAGAGATGCTTCATTTCGATCCGGTAGTTCCCGGGCAATGGGAATCGCTGTCCTTCAAAATTATCTACAGGGATAACATGCTGCGGATAAACATCAACAAGTCGGTAACTGTAATTGATAATGAGAGCGGTCCGGATATCGATGTGATGCTGAAGGGGAAAAGACATACAATCGGGAAAGGAAAGCAGTTATCGGTATAGGGAGTATCGGGCATTTGGCGGTATTTCAGCTTTTTCGAAAAAGAAAACCACACAAGTTTTGAAAATCTAACTCAATTGTGTAATATTGCAGTCCCAATCCCGATAGCTATCGGGATCAAGGGCCCATAGCTCAGCTGGTTATCCCGATGTACATCGGGATGACTCATAATCAGTGGGTCGCTTGAAGTGGTATAATGAAATTCGTTCTTTTTAAATAGTAAATCCCTTTAGGGCCCATAGCTCAGCTGGTTATCCCGATGTACATCGGGATGACTCATAATCAGTGGGTCGCTTGAAGTGGTATAATGAAATTCGTTCTTTTTAAATAGTAAATCCCTTTAGGGCCCATAGCTCAGCTGGTTAGAGCATCTGACTCATAATCAGAGGGTCGCTGGATCGTGCCCAGCTGGGCCCACTTTTTAAGTACGCAAACCCTTCTAAATTAATCGTTTAGAGGGGTTTTGTTTTTTCAGGGGACGGATGGGGGGACAGCTTGTGTTGTTATAAACGCTTTAGTAAACACGTTACTCCAAATTATTTTATAATAAGAGGCGAAAAAATAGAAATAGAAATTAACATGAAGGTTATTATAATATATAGACATACAATTTTACCTTTTCTCTTTTTTTCATTGATAGATTCATTTCTATAAAACTCAATTTTATCATCTAATTTCTTCCAACCTAAAAAATAAATTATCAAAAATAATGGTGAAATCAAAATAGGCAGGATAATGAATTTATCTATAAAATGACGTCCAGTTAAAATTGTATTAATTAAGTTCTTATCCGGATAAAAAAAAGTATTGGTTAAAAATATAATTGTAAGAATATTTGACACTAACAAACCGCTTGTAGCTATTAAAGCTCTGGTCTTCTGCCAATTTAACTCTATTTCCTCATTTTTAAAATGCTCAAATACTTTAAAGAATAAATATGTTATCATTTGCTAATTATTGTCTGATATAAAAAGAATAACTTAGAGAGCAATCTATTTTAAGGGTACTGATATACTTAAAGTTTGAGGGAAATCGCGGATAAGGATTGAATTCAGCAGGCTATCGGTACGGGCTGGCTCTTCAAAGTTAGGCGAGTGTGCCGAATAAATAAAGCTATGGAATTCCTTATGCGGTGCCTGCAGGCTGTCGAAATATGCCTTTGCCACCGGGTAAGCCGTTTGGTAGTCGTGAATTCCCTGGAAGATATACACCGGAATAGTCTGAGTGGGGATCTCATCAAACAGGTTCCGCAACATTACTTCACCCCACATATTTGTAAGGCTAAAGGTCATGCCCCTGAAAAAGTTAATTTTATCTTTCAGGGTGTATTCACGAGAGTTAAGAATGGCAATGCTGGCTTCCTTGTAAAAGTTTCCATTATAGATTGAACCACCGTATTTTGCCACGTACTTTCGCTCTATTAGAAGGTTTGTCAGTGTTTCGTCGATGTTGTCGTATGGCGGACGTCCAATTTCGGTAAGCTGGGCAATCCCTTTCTTATCTCCCTTTTGGTTTGCCATTTCCAATACCCAATCGTACGAAATCTGCTCAGCTAAAAGCTGGTTCGCAACCTGCCCTATACCAAAATAGGCATAAAAATGATCGGGGTGCCTGGCTGCCATATACGAACCGATCATGCTTCCCCAGGAATGTCCCATCAGAAAGATTTTCTCCTTTCCAAACCGCTGCTTCAGATATGTACTTACGGCTGCACCATCGTCAACAAATTTGTTGAGGCTCATCAAGGCCGGATCTATATTGGGATAGTAGGACTTACCAGCTCCAAGCTGCTCCCAGTAACAAACTGTAAACATCTGGTCGATCTGAGAGCCAAAATGCTCCATAAAAACAAACTCGGGACTGCCTGGTCCGCCATGAACATACAACAATACCGGATTAAGACTGTCTTTGCTTTTTATAATCAAGGATTGCCGGGTGTCTCCAATGTTCAAAGAAACAATTTCTGAGAGGGAGCGTTCGGGAGTGGTTCCGTCGGAAAGCTCATAGGGATTGGCTTTCCCGGGGCTTTTCAGAACTACAATTACCAGTAGTACAGCAACTACCGAGAGCAGAATGATGGCGATCCATCCGATATATTTTAATACTAGCTTCATGGTTAATAATATAGTAAAACTATCATGGGTATGTATATTCAAGTTATCAAAAATAGTTTATTTATTGGGTTGTCAAAAGTGCTGATCTTATCAATTTAAATTGAAATAATACCATATACCATAAATTCAAAACAGGTTATAATAAATTCATTGACTTATACAAAACACAGATTGTCTGTTGAGTTGGTATTCTATTCCGCCTTCTCTGACAAGTACAAAGCAATCATGTCGAAAAAACCTCAAAAGCGTTTCTGGTAGGGCTTTCGGGAAAAAACATCTATAATTGATGTTGGATAGTCCTTCAAATAAATGTAACACATACCACAAAGTCGTTCGAATAAATGTATATTTGCACATAATATCGTTCGAATAAATGTGATTTGAAACAAATAGGCTATGGAAAGAATTGCAATGCGTGAACTGATATCATGGAAAAATAAGACCGGACGAAAACCTCTGATTATTCGTGGAGCACGTCAGGTTGGGAAAACCTGGCTGATAAAAGAATTTGGGAAAAATGAATATCCCCAGACTGTCTATGTGAATTTCGAAAGTTCAAAGCTTCTTAAATCGCTTTTTGTGGACAATTTCGATATTCCGCGTATTATTACTGCTTTACAGATTGAATCAGGACTTCAGATTAATCCTGAAAATACACTGATTATTCTGGATGAAATACAGGAAGCAGAAGGGGCAGTTGCTTCACTAAAATACTTCTGTGAAAATGCACCAGAATACCATATCCTGGCGGCAGGGTCATTGCTTGGTGTTGCAATTCACAATCATGCTTCTTTCCCTGTCGGGAAAGTTGAGTTTTTAGACCTCAACCCTCTTAATTTTACTGAATTTCTGTTGGCATTGGATCAAAAACCACTTTTAGATCTTTTAAAAAGCAGGGATTGGATATTGATGAAAAGTTTTAAGGAAAAATTCATTCAGTTACTGCGACAGTATTATTACATCGGGGGTATGCCCGAAACCGTGCTTTCGTATAGCTCGAAAAAAGATTTTAAGGAAGTTCGGGTGATTCAGAAACGAATACTTTTGGCTTACGAGCATGATTTTTCAAAGTATGCACCCAGCGAAATAGTTCCACGAATCAGAATGCTTTGGAATGCCATACCTGCACAGTTATCTAAAGAGAATAAGAAATTCATCTATGGCGCAGTAAAACCCGGTTCAAGAGCTAAAGAGTACGAAATGGCAATATCATGGTTGATCAACTGCGGATTAGTTCATAAGGTTTGCAGGGTATCAAAGCCGGGTATTCCATTGAAAGCATATGAAGATTTTTCTACTTTTAAATTGTTTATTGTGGATGTAGGTTTATTGGGAGCCATGGGAGATATTGATGTTCGGACAATACTTGAAGGTAATGCAATATTTGAAGAGTTTAAGGGAGCCATGACCGAACAGTATGTACTCCAGCAATTATCCACAATACCAGATTTGGTGATCTACTATTGGTCGGCTGAAAAATCCACAGCCGAAATCGATTTTTTGGTGCAGTACTCAGGCCGGGTAATTCCAATTGAAGTCAAAGCAGAAGAGAATCTTCAAGCTAAAAGTCTTAAAACATTCTGTCAAAAATATTCACCAAAAACAGCTATCAGAACTTCCATGTCCGATTACAGAAAAGAAGATTGGTTGACTAATCTGCCACTTTATGCAATTAGCGAAATAATTGAATTAGATTGAGTAGGTTTTTCGAGGTGCCGGAAGGGTTCTTAAATAAAAATCATCGCATCCTTGACAATTTTACCCTGACGGTCGAGACCGCAGACTTTAATACCAATACTAATTTTTGCGTTTTCTATTTTGCCGACTAACGCTCCAACAATATCACTTAAATCATCCATTTCAAGACTGTCAAAATCTTTGTACTCTACGTATATGTGGATAATCAGGACAGAGTCTTTTTTGGTAATTTTGCTTAAAGCTCTTACAATCTTGGCAAACCAAATGGTAGAGGCTGAATTGTAATACTCAAGGTTCAGGTGTAAATTTGTAGTCTTTTGTGGTATTTTAATATACTCAATTACCCAGTTCAAAAGCGGCTCATAAACCTTATTGGCATTTTCAGGAATGGATCTCCCCGAGAATCTAAGTTCCCCGTTAAGATAGTTAAAATTTATGTCCGGGGTCTTTTCGCTTCCAGCGGTTACTATATTATTTAGATCTTTCATACTTTTTTATTTTTCATCTGGCCTGATTCGAATTCTATTATTTTAAAAATGCAAATCTTCAATTCCTGCTCTATTATACTGCATAAAACATAACAGACCAAACCCAAAATCAATATTCCCCGCGTTCCCCTGATAATCAGATGATCTTAACATCCCTTAATATATGCCCTTTCCTACAGAAAATGCCACATAAATACTTCAGGTTCTTTGCTAATAATTGGTAAAACGAATTAATTCTTATTAGGTTACAAAATTATTTCATGTTTTTAATATTCGCACATAATTTAACATTCATTTGACGTAGAGTATATTTTCACTGACAAGTGAATCCTTTTTATTTAATTATCTGCTTCAAACAGAATTCTAATATTTCAAAAATCAGTATTTTACATCAGTATTAACTCAATTTGACAAGGCAGAAATAACTATCTTAGTAAATAATTCACCAAAAAAATGTATCAGACCGGTATTGTTCTGAGCGGAGGTGGAGCCAGAGGCTTCAGCCATCTTGGCGTCCTTCAGGCCCTCAATGAAGCGGGAATCTTTCCCGATTGCATTTCGGGTACCAGCGCGGGTTCCATTGCGGGGGCGTTTTATGCAGATGGATATAAACCTCTGGAAATTCTTCAGATACTCAGTAAAAACAAGCGTCTTGATTACCTCAGCTTTGGAATTCCAAAAGACGGCCTGCTGGAAATGAGTGGAATGCAAAAAATTCTGCAAAAACATATTCGTGCTAAAAATTTTGAAGATCTCCGGATCCCTTTATTTGTGGCAGCCACGGATCTGAACCATGGAAAAATTAAATATTTTAACTCCGGAAGTGTCATTGAAGCTGTTTTAGCATCCTCAAGTATTCCTGTGGTCTTTAAACCTCACATTATCCGTGGTATTCATTATGTTGACGGTGGTGTTCTTGATAACCTGCCAATTGCACCTATTCATCGAAAGTGCAAACGAATTATTGGTTCTTATGTCAATCCTTATGGCTATCAGGATTCTTTTACAAATATTTTTGTAATTGCTGAACGTGTTTTCAATATCGGACTGGAGAAAGACCTGAAAGCCAAATCACGTAAATTCGATCTGTTTATCCAGCCGCCGGAACTCGAAAAATATAATATTCTCAATCCGGATAAGGCTCAGGAAATATATGAAATTGGGTATAAGACAACCCGGAAAGTATTAAAGAATCTGCCGGAAAATCTTAAACTATTCTGATAAAAAAGCCGTTTCCTTTTTAATCCTGGCAGCCGTCAAAGAGTGTTATTTCTCATTCCTTCTTTCTTCCGATAATATCGCGAACTCGGTTTCAAAACTGGGTGTAAAAACTCCCTTCCCCAGATTTTCACGGACTTCACTGAATTTCCAGAACCGGCCATCTGAAATTTCATCACCATTCACTTTTAATTCTCCCTTAACATTGCAGACAAACATATGTACCAGTTCCTGCTCAACTTCTGTCTCCCATAAATACCTCTTAACAAATTCAGGCACAAATTCCTTTATCCCGATTTCCTCTCCTGCTTCACGGTGCAGGCTCAATTCAATACTCTCTCCATAAGAAACATGCCCCCCTACTGCAGTATCCCATTTTCCGGGCTGAACCTTTTTTGTCATCAGACGGTGTTGCAAATAAATTTCGTTCCGATCGTTAAAAACATGCATATGAACAACGGGATGCAATATTTTTCTTTGGGGATTAAAGTGACACTCACCGCGTCGTGCTTTTCCAATGATATTTCCTTCCATATCCACAACAGGTAACATTTCCCTGGTCTCTGTTTTATCTTTCGTAAAGAGTGATAAAAGTCCGGTAAGCAGGGTGCGAAGAAGGCTTTTGTCAAATTTCCTGTTCATTTAAAGTCCTTCACTTTGATGAACCATATGAAGTGTTCTGCCACAAAAAAAGAATTTCTTTTTCAAACCTTATTTTTTCTTCAACTCTTTTCCAACTCCCGCAGGTAATTCAGAAATACTTTCAAGCATGATTTTTCTGTAAAAAACTTCTGCTCCTTCCGACTGAAGCTGAATTTTTCCCCGTGTGTGAGGAACAAGTTTCCCGTTTTCTGAGACATTGTTGCGATACGTTCTCATAACAACATTACCGTTTACAAGATGTACGGAACTGTCGCCAAGTGTATAAATTTCCACTTTATTCCACTCTCCATGCGGTTTTTCGTAATCAGCAGATTTATGGCAATAGCTGTATTTAACGGTAAAAGCCAATGGATTTCCGTTTTCATCATAAGAATACAAATTCTGTAAACTATCGAAAACACAGGGGATTACGCTTACGCCAGTATCTACAACAATAAAATCACCAAGGTCTGTTTCCTGCACCTGAAATTCTTTTGATTTCATCCATACGCCACCCCATGCACCTTCCTTACCAACTGAATGATAAAGAATACCGCTATCCCGCTTTTTATCAGCACGTGGAGCATATTTACTTTCTCCCCATTTAAACTCCATCGACAGATGATAATTTTCATAGTCTTTCTCTGTCACCAGAATCCCGAAAACCTCACCGGAAATTCTAATGGCTGCTTCACCATCTGTTTCTGTTACCGTAAAGACGTTCAGTAAATCGCTATTCAGACCCAGCGGCTCGAAATAATTTCCGGTGGAGTCGCGGAGGAGATCGGTTTGTACAGAAGAATCGGGAATGGCCAGGTAAGTGTACCAGCCAGTCAGATCTTTTCCATTAAAAAGGGATTCCCTTTTATCACCGGCACAGGAGGTAATAATAAAAAATGCAGAACAGTAAACTATCAGATTTTTAATCATAAATTTTTTATTTTAACGGGATGTTAGAAAAACAGTGGTTCACTCTAGTTTACAATATCTGCCCGGATTTCACTGACCTTAGTATTTATTTCATTTAGTATTTCCTGCGAAATATTCACTTCATAGTCTGAGGTTGAAATAAGTTTATTTATGGTATCCAGTTTAAACTGTTCACGGGTATAATAAATATCGAACTTATCAAATGAATCTTTTAAGCTTTTCAATAAGAGGATATATTCTGTAAAAACTATGTTTTCCTGATAATTTCCCAACAGGGAAATCAGGCTGTTCAGGGAGTATTTCTGACTGGCAATTCTCTCCATCATTTCAATGTTTTCCGGATTTTCCTCAGCAATTTTGCACGACAGATAAAGCGATTCAATCCATCCTCCGGTAATAATTAATGCTGCATTTGCATCATCTCCGTTTTCCCTGAGATAATTATCCGCCCGATCAAACACCTCACTGGCAAACTTTGCAAGGGAGTCTTTATCGCTATGATATTTTTCAAGTCCCTTTATCAGATCCTCATAATAGGAATCAGGTATTCCAAGCTTTTCATATAATAATTGAATAGTGGAAAAATATTTTGCGGTTGCTGCATTCTGACCAAATATCCTGCAGTAACTCAAATCGACTCCATATACCCCGATGTTTAACGATATCCTGGAATTGGTATCATAACGCGGGAAATTATCAGCTGAATTGAGAATTCCCGGAGTATAATTTGCGCCTGCTTTTTCAAACAGTCGTGACATTTCTGTCGGAAGGTACATATTGTAGAAGATCAGCCTTACTTTTGAAGTGTTAGCCTCTGTTTCTGTATCCGGAATTTCGGAAATAACTATCTCCGGTTTATTCTTCGTTTTGCAACAGGGAAGGATAAACATGAATAAGAAAAACAACAGGTAAATCCTAAAGCTAAATCTCATTGTGAAAATCTTGCTGGTATTTGTGTTCACTTATCAAAGCAAGTAAAAAAAGCAACATTATCAAAAAGAATCGGGAATATATATTCTCAATCTCAAATGATTTTTCTGATTTTCATTGTTTCGGTGATTATGGCTGCAATCTCATCAGAATCAATGGTCATGCAGTTAAAGATAAGGTCAAAGCGTGTATAATCGTTTCCTTTCCCCTGGAAGTAATTCCTGAATTCCTCCCTTTTTTTATCAATTTCAATACAATACTTCTTTGCCTGCTCCATTGTTATATTATGTTTTTCACTTGTTCTTAAGGCCCGCCATTCCAATGGCGCTTCCAGTTTAATATGTAATGATTTAGGGATATCCCGGGTAATAGCAATTCCGCCTCTCCCCACAATTACTGCATTTCCCTCTTCACCAAAATTCCGGATAACTTTGGCAACTGTGTCGCGGATTTTTCGGTCTGATTTATAGAACTTTTTTGAGTGAGAAAGCAGAAGGTCCTCCAACACACCATGTGTCTTATATTCAAAAACATATTGTATCTCTGCAAGTTCGACTCCCAGCTCTTTTGCCGATTCCTCAAGAATTTCCTTACTAATCCATCTCCAGGGTATTTTCTTCGAAAATTTATAATCCATTGTGTTTAACCTTTCGATCAGCTTGCTGGCCAGAATTTTTGAAGGACAGCCCAAATCCCTTGCAATGGTCACTACCGGACCCGGAAAAGCCTGACGCGATTGCGTTTCCTGGTACCTTTCTTTCAGGTACTTTGAAATATCGATTTTCATAGCTAATTGGATTTATGCTAAATTTACGGCATTTAGTAAATCGAGTCAAGGAAGCTATGCTGTTTAACCTGCAATCTTTTGAAAATAAATGAAATTCTGTTCTATCCGACTACCTTTTTTGATTCGAAACTCCCGCTATAAAAGATATAATAGTTCTTTCACCGAGGTCTTTTGAAATAATTCTTTTTATCTCATTCAGGTTCATAACCTGTTTTTGAATTTCTGATACTTTTTCTGTTTCATTTTCTGTTTCAGCAGTTCTAATTTTCTGATACAAGTCATTCAGGGCAATCATAATTATCTTATTCTTATATGCCAAAACAGTCTTTGGAACCTCAGTTCCCAGATTTTCTCCGGGAAGTTCAATATAGGTATCTTTGCGTTTCCAGACTTTACTTATTTCGTAGCGGGATGTAAAAATTTCAACGGCCAGCTCAGAGATTCGTTTATCTTCACTGAAGATAAAGTTCTTTTCTTCAACTCTTTCAGCCTTTTCCGTTTTTCGGCTTATCTCTTCAAAAATCTTTTTATAAATCAGATTCGTAAATTCCAGGTTATCATTCTGAATCTCCCGGATTATATACTCAGCGACGCTGATTTCCGCATTGTTTTCTGCCGGCAGCCGTAGTTTTTCGTTGGCAAACTTTAAAAGGAAATAAATTATATCCCTTTCTTCATATTCCGAATAAACCTCGTCAACAAACGAGGGCAGGAGCGGTTGTGCCGGAGTGTTAAGAGCTGCCCTTTCAGGGGTGTGCGAGGTCCATTTTGCCTCTTCAACACGTCTTCTTATCTTGTTTAATTCCGACAACAATACGTTTTCATCAACCTCAAGCATTGTGCTGCATTCACGAATATAAACAGCACGGGTTATAGCCTGGGGAATTACAGAAATAGATCGTACAATATCCGTTATAAGAGCGGATTTTTTAATAGGATCATTAACAGTGTCCTTAAGTAATATCTGGGATTTGAAGGAAATAAAATCCTTCTCATTTTCATTGATGAATTCCTTAAATTCACTGGCGCTGTGCTTCTTAGAAAATGAATCAGGATCCTCACCGTCGGGCAACAACAATACCCGCACATTCAGGCCTTCCTCGAGAACCAGATCAATTCCCCTGAAGGATGCTTTTATGCCGGCTTCGTCACCATCATAAATTATAGTAATATTTTGAGTGAAGCGTTTGATTAGCCTTATCTGTTCTACTGTGAGGGCTGTCCCTGAGGAGGCAACAACATTTTCTATACCGGCCTGATGCATGGAAATCACATCGGTATATCCTTCAACCAGATAACACTTCTCTGTTGTAACTATTGCCTTTTTTGCAAAGAATAGTCCGTAAACAACTTTGCTTTTATGATAAATTTCTGACTCCGGACTGTTCAAATATTTGGCTGTGTCCTTATCCGTACGAAGCGTCCTTCCCCCGAAACCAATAACATTACCCGAAATACCATGAATAGGAAACATTACCCTGCCGGCAAAACGATCGAAATACAATCCGCCTTTTTCAATACTCAGACCTGTCTTTACCAGATAATCCGCCTTATACCCGCTTTTCTTCGCCTCCAGCGAAAAAGCATCTCTCTCTGTGAAGCTGTATCCCAGCTGAAACTTATCAATGGTGTCTTCCCGAATCCCTCTTTCTTTAAAGTATTTTAGTCCTATCGCCTTGCCTTCAGCCGAATTCAGTAAGTTATTGCTGAAATATTTCTGAGCAAAAGAACTCACAACGAGAAGACTCTCTCTTTCGTTTTCCTGAAGAACCTCTTCTTCGGTCCTTTCCTTTTCAACAAGAGGAATATTGTACTTTCTGGCCAGATATCTCAGCGCATCGGGATATGAAAGTTTTTCGATCTCCATAAGGAATCCGACCGCGTTCCCTCCTTTGCCTGAACTGAAATCCTTATATATTCCCTTGGCCGGGGAAACCATAAATGAAGGGGTTTTTTCGTTACTGAACGGACTAAGACCCTTGTAATTGGTGCCGGATTTTTTTAACTGAACGAATTCAGATATCACTTCGACAATATCCGCTGTCTCAAAAATCTTTTCTATCGTCGCCTGATCAATCATTTACCTGTATTAATTGTTTGAATTTCTGATAAATAGGACTTTTTTCCTTGGCTTACTAAGTTAGTTATTTCATCTAATAATAAAAAACCATATTTTTGCCTTATCTCTGAGGGAAGAAAAACCTAAAGGTCTCTGGAAAAAAGAAGATATGAAAAAACTGGTGGTTTTAACAGGTGCGGGAATCAGTGCTGAAAGTGGACTGAAGACATTCAGGGATATGGATGGATTATGGGAAAACCACGATGTTATGGAGGTTGCAAGCCCCGAAGGATGGAAAAAGGATATGAATCTTGTACTTGAGTTTTACAACGAAAGACGACGTCAACTGGCAACTGCAACTCCTAATAAGGGACATTTAATCCTGGCTGAACTTGAGAAGCACTTCGATGTCCAAATCATCACTCAGAATGTTGATGATCTTCATGAAAAAGCTGGAAGCAAAAATGTGCTCCACCTGCATGGTGAACTGAAAAAAGCACAGAGTACCAGACATCCCGAACTTGTTTATGAACTTAAAGGTACCGAACTGAATGTTGGAGACACCTGCGAAAAAGGAGCCCAGCTCAGGCCCTACATAGTCTGGTTTGGTGAAGAGGTGCCGGCAATATCAACAGCCGCTGATATCTGCAGTAACGCAGACATTTTTCTGGTAGTTGGCACATCACTCAATGTCTACCCTGCAGCAGGATTAATACATTCAATTCCTCCTTTTGTGCCGGTCTTTTTAATCGACCCAAAACCGTATGACACCCCGGTGAAAAAGAAGCATGTCTTTATTCAGGACACAGCCGGATCGGGAATGCAGAAACTTAAAAAAATATTATTAGAGGAATATTTGAAGTAATGTGCACTTAATCCATAAAATTGCTAATCCTTGTTCATCGTT
>CAYOLQ010000004.1:37220-37500 GCA_964404825.1 uncultured Chitinophaga sp. | reverse complement strand
TAATTATTTATTTTCAATTAAAAAAACAGACTCTTGCGTAATTTACTTGTGTTTCTGATATCCTGTCTTTCTGTTTCTCTTTATTCCCAGTCGTTTACCGGCGGTTTTTTCGGGGGATTGAGTGCCAGCCAGGTGGACGGTGATCTTTTTTCGGGATATAATAAAGTGGGATTGACTGCCGGGGCGTTTACCATCTACGACATTAACAGAAATCTGAAGTGGAAAACTGAAATCCGGTATATTCAGAAAGGAGCCTACAAGAGAAATACCGAAATGGATC
>CAYOLQ010000004.1:8380-37210 GCA_964404825.1 uncultured Chitinophaga sp. | reverse complement strand
CACCCTCTTCAAAACAAGTCTGCATTACGCCGAAATTCCTTTCTTATTACACTATATTTATAACAAAAAAGTGTTTTTCGAAGCCGGACCTGTTCCAGAAATCCTTCTTGCATCAAAAGAAGAGAATGAGGACGGAGAGATACCCGAAAGCCAGATCCTGCCTTTTCACCGTTTTACACTGGAGGCTACAGCGGGGCTGGGATATTTTATTTCCGACAATCTCGCTGCCGGATTTCGTTATACCTATTCGCTGCTTACCGCACGTGACCACGCTTCCGGTCAGACCTACATGTTAAACCGGGGTCAGTACAACAATGTACTGAGTTTTACTGTTTACTATCAGTTCAGATAAAATGGAAAAGAAAAAAATCATTCTCGCAGTCACCGGTGCAAGCGGTTCGGTTTATGCAAGCCTTTTGATGAAGGAAATTGCCGGTATGGAGGATCAGGTAAGCGAGGCCGGGATTGTTTTTTCCAAAACAGCACTCCGGGTCTGGGAACATGAGCTGAACAGCCCGCCAGAAGTTCCTGAAATTTTTACAAAATACTCCCCCGATGATTTCTTTTCCCCAATAGCCTCAGGATCTGCGGGATACAACACAATGATTATCTGCCCCTGTTCCATGGGTACACTTGGTCGGATTGCCAATGGTATTTCCGATGATCTTATCACACGATCAGCTGACGTAATGCTAAAAGAGAGAAGAAACCTGATTTTGGTTCCCCGTGAAACACCTTATAATTTAATACATATCAGGAATATGGAAAAGCTTTTTCTCGCGGGATCTCTCATATTGCCCGCTACACCATCGTTCTACAGCAAGCCGGCAGATACCACTGCCCTTCTCATGACCGTTGTGGAGCGAATTCTTGTCCATGCGGGATTTAAAATTGATCATTTTAAATGGGGAAGCAAATGTTAGGCAACCGCAAGGGTAAGAATACTGACCCTTGTCCCTTTTGCTGCAAGCAAAGCAACAGCGCAGGCTTCGAGTGTTGATCCCGTTGTAACAACATCATCTGCAAGGATAATATGCTTTTCCCCACCTAATTCTTTTTCGTTCACAACAAATTTCCCTTCAACATTTCTGAACCTGTCGAAACGGGATTTCCGTGTTTGGGTTTCTGTGGATTCCGAACGCATCAAATAGCTAGTACTTACGGGTAGTTTCAGCGACCGGGACAAACCTATGGCAATCATCTCGCTCTGATTATACCCTCTTATTTTTAACTTTTCAGGATGAAGCGGAACCGGAATAATCAGATCCGCCTGAGCAAAAACACTTTTCCGAAGCTCAGCTCCGAATGCTTTTCCCATTTCAATCCCAATATCCTTTCTGCCATGGTATTTTAACTTGTGAATTAACGGCTGATAAGCGCTTCCCTTGTTAAAATAGAAAAACGAGCCGGCATATTCAATCTTAACTCTTCCCCAGAAAAGCTGGGAAACAGGATTCTCAGGATCTTTATGAAAGTCTGTTCGGGGAAGGTGGTAAAAACAAGCTGTGCAAAGCACTTTTTCCTGTCTGTTTAGGATCTGCCCGCAAGCTAAACACAAATCAGGAAAAAAGAATTGCATAAAATCATCTGCCAATTGCATTTTTCCTCTTAATGTTTTCGGGGATCAAAAAATCAGCCTCTCACCCGGTATTTTTTCTGCATTTCTTTACCATCTGTTAAAAGGCACTTCCGCGTGTATAAAAAACCCGGCTTGTCCTTCGCGGTTAAGAGATACTTCGAGACGCAATACCTGATCATAATAGCTTACCAGGTCGAGTCCGAACCCCCCACTGAATAAAAGGCGGTTTACATAATTGTTTCCATCAGAATCGTAATGGTTTCCATGTACATAGGCCATATCGAAAAACAAATTCCCATACATGGAAAAGTGGGCAGGATTAAACTGAGACCATGGGATTAAAATAAGATTATAACTTCTCTCCTTCATAATACAATACTTGAGGTTGTTGATCATTAATCCGTAACTATTCCCATCCATCACATAAAGCTCATATCCCCTGAGAAATGGTCCATACCCTAATCCGGTTCTGTAAACTTTTGGTTCATATTTGTCTTTCGAAAAATACAGCCGGAGAGCATCATTAAAATATAGCCTGTTAGCAATAAACCCGTGATGGGTAATATTTATCAATGCAGAGGATTTCGAATAATCAATTTCATCCGGAAAAGGAGATTGACGTCTTCTGAGGTTTACACGAAAATAGTTTCCTTTCAGAGGATAACTTTTTGAATCTCTGAAATCATATTCGTAAGAATAATCAAATGAGAAAAATCCGGGATCCTTTCCTACGGGCAAGCCGGTATAAATTTCATGACTTAATGAATCCCTTAGTTTGAGGCTGTACCACGCAAGAAAAAATGAATGTCTGGTATACAGGGTGTTACGCAGGCTATAAATTACATATGGATTAAAGACTTCCGCCAGATAACTGTTTTCATTTCTCAGATAAACCGGTTTGTTATTCTCATTATAAAGGTTAATCTCATGTTGCCGGGTATGATTAAGGGTAAAGTTAAGTCCGTGTTGTTGCTTCTTTCCGAAATTCGGTTTCTCATACGAAAGTTCCTTTTGCTCCTTATAACCAAAGCGGAGCTTAAGTTTAAGGGTTTCCCTTCTCCCCCGGAAATTGTCCCAGTAAATTTGTCCTCCATAATTTATCCTGTTCCAATCCGGATCGTGAATAAATGTCCCCAGATTCCTTTCAGCGTGCTCAAAAATCGGGGAGGGCCAGATGTACCACCTTTCAATCAGACTGATGTTAAACCGAACATCTTTATCTGTTATTACAACAAAAGTAATTTCAACAAAATTAAACAGGGATGTGTTAAGAAGGTTTTCGCGACTTCTTTCAGTTTCAATTATAATGCGGGTCCGCGATAAGCTGTCTCCGGTTTTAAATGTCAGCTCTTTCAGAATTACCTCCTCCCGGCTTACTTTATTTCCGGAAATTGAAATTTCAGAAACATGAAGTAAAGTATCCTCCTGCAGAATGCAAAACACACGTTCTGTCTGCAAAAGAAAGCTGGCAATTATAAAATATCTTGTGAAATAAGCCAATCTGAGTGATTTAACAGTTCTCCAAAATACAAAAAGATCGGCCATATCTCAAAAAAAACTCTGTGGACCGGGTGTTTTGAAGACTCACCTTTTCCACAGAGTTCAATATATTGCTCCGGAATATTTCTATACCAGATCCTTAAATGCCGTTTTGGATGCTCTTAATTCGTTTGTTTTTCTTTTTACAAACTTTTGTCCCTTATACATAATATAATACATTACAGGGATAAAAATAAGCGTGAGGAAAGTTGCAAAAGTCAGACCAAATATGATGGTCCATGATAAAGGACCGAAAAACATAACATTGTCGCCTCCGAAATGAATGTGTGGTTCAAAACTTCTGAACAATCCAACGAAATCGATATTAAAGCCGATAGCCAGTGGTAAAAGACCCAGAATTGCAGCAGTTGCAGTTAGCATTACAGGGGTTATACGGGTTTTTCCTGCTTCAATAATTGCCTCTTTGGTTTTCATCCCCGTTTCAATCAGCTTATCGGTAAACTCTACCAGAAGAATTCCGTTTCGTACCACAATACCTGCGAGCGCCACTATTCCCATGCCTGTCATGGTAATAGAAATTGGCATTCCGGTTATAATAAATCCAAGCAACACTCCGATAATGCTAAAGATAACTTCAGTGATAATAATTAAGGGTTTTGAAAGTGAATTAAACTGGGTTATCAGAATAAACATAATCAGAAAGAGGGAGAAGAGCATTGCCTTACTCAGGAAGTCGCTCGATTCCTTTTGATCTTCCTGTTCACCGGTGATTTTAATATCAACGGTTTCCGATTTTACAAACTGCGGAATTGCTTTGTTTATGCTTGAAATAATCTGATTGGCATTATATCCGGAAATAACGTTCGAAGAAATATTAATAATTCTTTTGGCGTCTTTACGGTTTATTCCTCCGTATGAATTCGGATAGCTTACCTTACAAACGGCGCTTAACGGAATCTGCCGTACCAGGCCCGAATTCATATCACGATAGGTAATTCTGGCATCCAGCAGTCTGTTTATATTCGTCCTTTGATCCTCCTGAAACCTCAGTTGGATTGGGTATTGATCCTCAGCTTCCCTGAATTTGGAACTTTCCAGACCAAAGATTGCAAAACGCAGTTCCTGTCCGATCTGACCGGTTGTAATACCTTCACGGTTGGCCCTTATTCGGTCAATTTCAATAAGTATTTCAGGTTTGGTGTTGTCGAAGTCTGTTTTTAATTCTTCAATACCCGCAATTTCCAGAGAATCAATATACCTTTTAAAACGGTTCGTGGTGATTACTAATTCATCCAGATCATCACCTGTCATTTCGATATTCAGGGGTTTACCTGTTGGCGGACCCATATTCTCCTTGCCCACGGTAACTTCAGCACCGGGGATCTCCATGATGGCTTCCCTGAACATATTAATAAATGGTTCCGTTTTTACCCCTTTTCTCTTGGCAAACTCAACAAAATTTACAGTTACCTTACCCTTATTCGATGTTTGTACTCCCCCTTCGAACTGTGACTCAGATGCGCCGAGCGCTACGTTGGTAATAACTGACTCAACAATTTCTGGCTGGTTTTCGAGAACTCCGAGGATTCTTTTCTCAACAATAGTTGTTACCGAATCGGTTACTGCAACAGTTGTGCCTACCGGCATCTTTACCAATGCATGAATGGAATTGGGATCGTTATCGGGAAAGAAAACAACGTTAGGTTTGGTAAGTCCAAGAAGAAAAAATGTGAAAAACAGTCCAAATACCAGACTTATCAGCAAAACATAGGGTCTGCGGTCCTTAAGAATCCACACCAGCAGTTGCTCATACTTCAGAAGTGTTCTCGGGATGACGGCATGCTGGAAATGCAGCAGCATTTTGTACCCGTAAAAATTATGAAAAATATACAACCCGCCCAGGAAAATAAGAAGGTTTGCAAATGCGGGATAGGATGCCATGTGAAAAACAACACCTAAGCCGACCATTATACCTCCTATAGTAAAAATCCTTTTTCTGCTTAAAGTTTGTATTTCTTCTTCATTCGGTTTCATGAATGAAACGGCAAATACAGGATTCAGAATATATGCCACCAAAAGCGACATGAACAGGGTAATAATGACTGTTACCGGAATGAAAAACATAAACTTTCCTGTAACGCCGGGCCAGAATGCCAGAGGGAAAAAGGGAGCAAGGGTAGTCAGTGTTCCGGATAAGATCGGAACAAAAACCTCACCTGCAGCAAATTTTGCCGAGGAGGCAATGTCCATATTGGTCTTTTTGAAAATCCTGTGTGTATTTTCAATTACCACAATTGCGTCGTCGACCACGATCCCCAAAGCAAATATAAAAGAGAACATTACAAGCATGTTCATTGTAAAACCAATGGTAGGCAGAATAATGTAAGCCAGAGCCATCGATAAGGGAACCGAAAGAGCAACAAAAACTGCATTTGTGAATCCCATAAAAAACATCAGAACCATCGTCACCAGAATAAAACCAATAATTATGGTATTGTTCAGATCGGTCAGAGTGGTTCGGGTGTATTTTGACTGATCGCCCGTGATGGTAACCTTAAGGTCTTTAGGAAATTTGGTTTCCTGAAGTTCGGTAATTATATCCTTTATTTTATCCGAAGCATCAAGCAGATTCTGACCGCTTTTCTTTATAATGTTAACCGTGATTACGTTTTCGGCATTCAGCCTTGCAAAACTTTCCTGTTTCGCGTAGGTGTCTTTTACTTCAGCAACATCTTTCAGGTAAACCTGTGCTCCGGTTGCTGAACTGACGACTATGTTTTTGAGGGTTTCCAGATTTTCAAATTCTCCGACTACACGCAATGAACGGTCCATACCGTGCATTTCAATATTTCCGCCGGATATGGTTACGTTTTCAGCACTTATCATGCGGTTTATATCCATCAATGTAAGTCCTGCGGCCTGCAACTTAAACATGTCGATGTTTACCTGAATCTCACGGGTGAGCGCGCCAACAATGTCCACACGGGTAATTTCCGAAAGACTTTCGATTCTGTCTTCAAGCAAATCGGCATACTTCTTTAGCTTGTCAAGGCCAAAATCCCCCGAAATATTGATGTACATGATAGGAATTTCCGAAAGGTCTATGTCTCTCACATCCGGATCAGACTGTAAATCAGTGGGGAGATCTTTTTTGGATTTGTCGACAGCATCTTTTACTTTCTGTTTTGCATCGGGAATAGCTACTCCGGTGCGGAATTCAACAACTATCGATGAAAAATCCTGAACCGATGTGCTGTTAATTACTTTTACCCCGCTAATCGATTTCAGATTGGTTTCAAGAGGGCGGGTAATAAGGTTTTCGATATCAGCGGGAGAGGTTCCCGGATAAACAGTATTTACAATAATATAAGGTATAACGATATCTGGTATCTGCTCCTTTGGAATGGCCCGGTAGCTGTATATCCCGAATATGGCAATGATAACAGCCAGCACATATATGCTCGTTTTGTTGTCTATTGCCCAACTGGTTGGACCAAATTCTTTAAACTTCTTTTCCATTTATAGAAACTTTGCTGTGGTTTATAATTTAACTAATTCTCCGTCCTGAAGGTCAGCCTGACCGGCAGTTATCAACAGATCTCCTGTTTTGAGCCCTTCGGTAATCTCAACCATTCCGTTGTAATTCTGTCCGGTTTTTACTTTCGCTTTCTTTGCAAATAAAGAGGGATTCCCCATTTCTGCAAGGAATACAAAGCTTCCGTCTTTATCGTTCTGTACTAAATTAATAGGGAGGGAGATCGCGTTTTCGGTCCGGTAATCGTTAATTTTCAGAACAGCAATCATATTTGCCTTGAAATTATTGAACTCCGGTTTCATCCTGACTTCTATCTGAAATGTTCTGTTCTGAGCACCGATATATTTACTTGAAGATGAAATTTTCGCCTTGATTTCCTTGTTCAGATCAGGAAAATAAACTATCACTTCATCACCAACATTAATTCTGGAGCTGTATGCTTCAGCAACATCTGCAACCACTTTCATAGAACTGAAATTTACCACTCTGAAAACGGGAAAGCCGGGGCCGACCGATTGTCCAATCTTAATGGAAACCTCCTCAACAGTACCATTAATGGGAGAAACAATCCGCATCATGTCAATCTGATCCTGAAGGGTTTTTATACTGTTTTCCAGGGACTCTTTATTGTTTTTGGCTGACAGGAACTGAACTTCAGAGCCAATTTTCTGCTCCCAGAGATTCTTCTGCTTTTCGTATAATTCAGTTACAAACACCAGGTTATCTGTCATTTGTTTCAGGCTCTGCTGTAATATGGCATCATCCAGTTTTGCCAGCACCTGTCCCCTCGATACCTTGTCTCCCATTCTTACATTAACAGCCTCAACGGTTCCCGGGGCTTTCGCACTTACGCCAAGATTTTCTTCGCCATCCAGCTTGCCCTGAACTTCAATAAAATGACTGAAAATTCCGGGTTTTACTTCGGTAATTGCTATTTTCGTGGACTTCTCTGCTTTGGGATTAATTGTATCACTTTCTGCAATTTCCTTCTCCAGAATATTTATTTGTTCTGCAATTTTATCGTGCTTTTCTTTTAATGCCTTGAGTTCGTCCTGTTTATTAGGGGCGCATGAAACAAGGGAAATAATAACTGCAAGACCGGCTGTTTTTAAATTCAATAGGTTCATATCGTATAAATTATGGGTATTGTTTACTGTGTTATATTTTTTAATTGGTTGATAAAATGCGATCCATTTTAGCTTTCGCCTGCAAAAGAGTGATAATTGAATTGTAATAGTTCGATTCAGCGGTAAGATACTGACTCTGACTCTGCGTCAGCTCCATGCTTGATGTCACTCCCTCTTTATACTTAATTATGCTTTTGTTATAAATCTTTTCGCTTAATGAAAGACTTTCCTTATTGTTTGTAAAGTTCATATATGCTGTCTGATATGCATTTCTGGCGGTTTCATATTCCATAATAACAGACTGTTCTACCATATCCTTATTCAGTTTGGCTTTCTCAAGATTTAATTTCCCCTGGGATACTTTGGATAAGCGCTGACCACTGGTTAAAATAGGCAGACTCAGGTTAACTCCCAATACATCCTTTGGCTGAAAATTAAATGCCGGAGTATTCGTCATTTCCTGATGCTGATAAAAACCAGCTACTGTAGGAAGGAATGTAGACTGTGCTCTTCTGAGATTCAGCTTTTGAAGCTCCACCTGATTATTCATGATTTTATAATCGATGTTTGCTCCCGGATTAAACTCTCCCGGAATAAGATATTCCATGTTACCCTGGTTAACAATACCATCAAGATTTTCTGTTAATTCAAGGGGCTGTGAAAAATCCAGTCCCAGCTGAAATTTTAATAATTTCTGTGCAACTTCATATTGCCCCTGGAGAGAAAGAATAAGATTCTGCAAATTAGATTTATTGATTTTTAGCTGATCAACATCCGTGTCTTCAACAAATCCCTGAGCACTCATCTGTTCGATCTCACCATAGGTTTTATCCATTAACTCAACACTTTTTTGTAAAACCCTCAGATTCTCTTTCAAAACAAGCACCAGATAGGCTGATGTTGCAACGGATTCTTTGGTTGTAAGCTCAGATTTGATATATGCCTTTTCTGAAACTTCCTTAAAAACCCTTGCTGCCTGAAGTCCGACGATATACTCACCACTGAATATCAACTGACTCAGGGTGAAATTGAAGGTTGTGTTATCCTTTGTTCCTAAAGGAATTCCGGGTCCCTGATACAGGTACTGATTTACTCCTCCCGGGCCAAACGGAAATACCACTCCTCCACCCATCGGGTCGCCTGATTGCAAAAAACCATCCACGGTAGCGGGAGTCGTCGTTAATCGATCCTGAGTAAATCCGGAAACCGGAAAGCTAAGTTCCGGCACCACAAAAATGTGCTGATAGTTTGCGGTAATAGAAAACTGGGGCAGACCAATTGAAGTCGTTTCCATTACAACCTTTTTAGCAATATCAATATCGATTTGGGCTGCTTTAACCGAGCGGTTATATTCTACTGCGTAATTCTGTGCATCCAGAACTGTCATTTTCAGCGTATCCTGCTTTTCCTGTGCATATATACTAAAAGCCTGAAAAATGATTCCCAGCGTTAAAAAATATTTGTTAATCCTTGTCATATGATAATTTGATGTTTTATAGATTTTTACCTTATATATTACCTACTCAATTCTGACTTATTACTCATTTGTACCCCTGTTATCACCGAATATCTCCTTCTCTGAATAATCAAATTTGTGGATATTCTCTTCCAGATACTTTATGCCTTTGTCGTTTGCAATGCCTCTGATATGATATATAAAAAGTTCTTTAAATACACTCTCCCTGCTGAAGTCTTCAATACTGAACATCACGTCGGTATAAATATTTTCAACCCGTGAAATCTGCAATTTTGTTATAATTTCCTCTTTCATCTCTTCGCGGTATAAGCCTTCTGATTTACCTCGTTTCAAATTTGCAAGTACCGCATCATACATTCCTTTTCGCCGTGCCAGTACAACTTTCTGAAAAACATCCGGGAAGTACTTTTTAAGATCATATTCAAAGGAGGGACTGTTCCTCTTCATCATTTCGATTATAAAACGGTTAACCTCGAACAATTCAGCAATGGCATTGCTTCCTGCAATAGTTACCGATTCAAAACAGTCTTTGCTTCGCAATAATTCTGCGTCAACAACTTTATTAACCAAATCAGATTTATCGGTCACAAACTGGTAAACTGTTTTTTTCGACACCCCAAGTTCCCTCGAAACATCATCCATGGTGATACTCTTTATCCCGTATTTCCGGAAAAGAATAGCAACCCTCAGTAAAATATCGTTTAATTTTTCCATTTCGGGGACAAATATAAATAACTTTTTTTAATTGGAAACTATTTTTGTATAAAAAGTTTCCAGAGTGTAAATATTTTCCCCTGCAAATTTATTCCTTTATTACATATTGGACGTTAATTGAATGTTAAACTATATGACCGAATCCTTTACCAGACATAAGGATACTGATATCCGAATGTTTATTTTTCGGGAGATTAGAAAAATTGTCGAAAATTTCACCCTCTAAGTTTGTATTAAGGAATTGCACGGTTTTTGTTTATCAACTGAATTATTCTGATAATTGTATTTTAAAATTTATAAAAATGAAGCCTTTCAAATCAGTTTTTTTGTTAATCAGTTTCGCATTGATCTCTGTTTTTGCCAATTCTCAGGACACCATTACCCGAAATCTTGATCCCTTTCAGAGCTTAAGTATTATAGGTAAAATGCGCGTAGAGCTTTATAAGTCAGATACGGTAAGGGCTGAGTTGATCCTCCTGAACACTACTGCAGATAACATTATCACTGAAGTTAGTGAAAACGCTTTAAGTATAAGACTTAAAACGGATACTCAAAAAACTGCGGTTATAAGAATTCGTCTTTTTTATTCCACTCTCACAGATATTCTTGTAGCAGCTAATTCACTTCTTGTCTCCCCCGAAACCCTTACAGCCGAAAAGATAAACTTTACTGCACGCTCGGGTGCAAAAATGGAGTTGGATTTAGACGTTACAAACATACAGGCAGAAGTTAAACAAGGCGGTCTGCTTGTTTTTTCAGGAAAAACCAACCGTCAGGATGTTGTTGCCAATACCGGTGCAACCTATTCTGCTTATGAACTGAAGGCTGAAGACACGTATGTTACTGCAAATTCAGGTTCAAAGGCGAAAGTATGTGCATCTAGGATTATCGATGCAACTTCAAACACTAAATCGTATGTAGGTTATATCGGAGTTCCGGTAAGTGTTTATATGAAAACAAATCTGGGCGGTGTAATTGCCAGTTTCGCTAATGAGGATGCTGTTTTTGAAGAGTAAGCAATATTTTCGCTATTTCAAGATCTTCCGGGGTTGTGATTTTGAGATTAAATTCATCTCCTGAAACTAGTTGTAACTCAAAACCAGCGTTTTCTACAACGCTTGCATCATCAGTAAAATCCTCTTTATATTCTGTTTCATAGGATTTTCTGAGTACAGAGGACCGGAATACCTGGGGTGTCTGTACAATCCTGATTTCCGATCGGTTTAAAGGCCGACTCTTTTCTGACTTATGTTCCCTGACTGATTCTTTAAGCGGAATCGTTGGTATAGCGCTTCCAAATTCCTTTGCAGCAGCATAAACCCTACCGATAGTCGCAACTGAGACAAGTGGTCTGACGGCGTCGTGGATGCCAACAAGCGCGTCGCCCTCAAGTAAGCCTATTCCGTTCTTTACCGAGTGAAACCTGGTTTTTCCTCCAGTTGCTATTTTAACCGGAAAGTGAAAATCTGCTTTGAGTCTCGCGCTCTCCCAATAGTTATAATAATTGTTACCCAGAACCAGAATAATTTCAATTGAGGGATCAAACGCAATAAACTTTTCAAGGGCATAAATTATTAAAGCCTTGCCGTCTATTTCCAAAAACTGCTTTGGCAAAGCACTGCCCATGCGCATTCCGGAGCCACCGGCAACCATAATAACTGAGTTTTTCATTATTCAAATTTAAGAATTATGGCTGGATTATCTATCTGATTCCCTTTTTTGCTTTTATCCTTTCTGCTCTCTACTTTTACACCTTGCTTTTCCGGTATATGCGTTTTACTTTTATATTAGCATTATGATTAATCCCGATATTTTGAATTTCCTGTCATCCCTGGAAAAAAACAATAACCGCGAATGGTTCGAAAAGAACAAAAATTTATATCTCAGCGCAAAGAAAAGCTTTGACGAATTCGTCCTTGAGCTAATTAAAACAGTTAAAAGCATCGATCCTTCAGTAGGCTTTCCTGAACCAAAGGATTGCACCTTCAGGATTTACCGGGATGTAAGGTTCTCGAAAGAAAAGTCCCCCTACAAAACCAACTTTGGCGCCTACATATCCCGCGGAGGCAAAAACTCTGAATGGGCCGGATATTATTTTCATCTGGAACCATCGGAATCGTTTGTCGCCGGAGGTAAATACATGCCTCAGGGACCCGCACTGAAAGCTATCCGTGAAGCTATTTTTTATGAGCCTGATAAATTCAGGGCAATTCTTGAAAAGCCTTCATTTAAAAAACACTTTTCAGGAATTATGGGTGACACTCTGAAAACCGCACCTCAGGGATACCCCAAAGACCACAAGGATATTGATCTCCTGAAATTTAAAGGTTACGCAGTGTATAAGCCTCTTAGTCCTTCAGTGCTAAAATCACCAGATATAATGACTGAAATCGCTTCGGCCTGGAAAGAACTAAAATCCCTTAACGATTTTCTTAATCAGGCAATGGAGCACGTTGTCTGAACGCCGGGCTATTTAACACATTGTCCCGGAAGGAAATTGAAATCTCTGTTTATCTGTAATCTCCGCAATATCGATTCAAAACCGGAGTGTGTCAGGTGTACATAAACCTCTTGATACTTTTCTTAGGTGTTTTTTCAAACTCTTCTTTATGAATCCTGAATTCCGACACTTTCATAAATGCCGGTACTGAGTGGTTCAGATGTTTTTTATGATCATCAAAGATCTCCTGAAGTTTCTTTTCATCCACTCCCTGCTTTTCCATCATTTCCTTATCCGGGAAAATGAGAGCAACGATTTTTTGATTTTCATCAATAACAACCGATTCCTGAACAAATTTCATGTTATTTATCTTTGCTTCAATTTCCTCAGGATAAATATTCTGGCCCGATGCTCCAAGAATCATGCTCTTGCTCCTGCCGTTGATGTAAATAAAATTGTCCTTGTCGATATATCCTAAATCACCTGTATGCATCCACCCCTCATCATCCAGAACATCGCGGGTTGCTTCTGCATTTTTGTAATAACCTAACATTACATTTTCCCCTCTTACCAGAATTTCTCCCGAAATGGTATAGGGATCTGCTGAATCGATGGTAACTTCCATTGTGTCAACAATCTTTCCTGCAGCACCCAGTCTGGCTTTATCCCAGTTGGCATATGCAATAAGGGGTCCGCATTCTGTCATTCCATAACCAATTGAAAAAGGAAACCCGATTTTTTTAAAAAACACTTCCGCTTCCTTATTAAATGCTGCTCCCCCGATAACAACTTCCTGAAAATTTCCCCCGAAAACATCAACCAGTTTTTGCCTGATTTTGGTGTGAAGTATTCCTTTGATCCCGGGAATAGCCAACAGCACCTTCATGACAGGTTTACTGATGGTGGGAATAATTTGTTTTTTATATATCTTTTCTATAACAAGAGGTACTGACAGAATGAGTCTCGGGCGTATTTCCTTGAACGCCTGCATAATGATTTGGGGGGATGGTGTTTTACCAAGGAATGTAACATAGCATCCCAGGGTAAATGGAAATAAAAATTCAAACGCACAACCATAGGAGTGCGCAAGAGGAAGAAAAGATACTATCTCATCTCTGGGCAGTAATGGCATATTCTCATGAGCGTAACGGATATTTGCAATAAGACTGTTGTGCGGAATCATAACCCCTTTTGAAAACCCGGTTGTTCCGCTTGTATAGCTTATTACTGCAAGCTCATGATTTGGAACATGCTGGAGACGGAAATTTTCCGGACCAAAACCTTTTGGAAAATGATCAGCAAATAACTGATCGATATTTTCTGCAGCAGATGGTACTTCAGATTTTCCTTCAGCATAAATAAGCGAAAAATCATTAACCTTAAATGTTGCCCTGATATCAGGCAACTTCTTACGATCAAGAGTGTCGAAAATCTGCTCCCCGGTAAAAAGCATAACCGAATCGGAGTGATTTATAATATGATGAATATCATCGGGGGTAAAATCGGGAAGAATTGGCACAATAACCGCCCCGTAACTGATTACAGCCAGAAAAGTTATTCCCCAGGCCGCAGAGTTCTTTCCTACCAGGGCTATTTTGTCTCCCGGTTTAATGCCTGCTTTCTCAAAAATGATGTGCAGCTTAATCATTTGGGTGGCAACCTCTTCATAAGTAAATGAAGATCCCTTGTAATCGGCAAGAGCATCAATTTTCCAGTTGGAAATTATACTCTTTTCAATAAAAGCGATAAAGTTCTCTTTCAGCATATAAGAATGTTTTTTCTAAAATTAATACGAAAATATGCGTTGTCAAATTTTTTTTGACAAATGCACTTTTCACCAAATGCTCTTTAAAAACGAAAGATAAAAGAAAAAAGAGCTTTATCTCATAAAAAGCCATGAAAATTCCCAAATAAACCTCAGCTTTTTATAAATTTGAATCTAAACATCACCAAAATGTCTTCCATTCCGAATTCTGAAGAAATACAAGCCTTTATTGCTGCTTTTTCTATAGCTTCATTTGGTTTTATCTTTTATAACCTAATTACAAACAGTCCTGCTTTTAAACTCTGGGAAAGTCTATCCAACAGCAATGTCCGACCTGTTATGATACAGCGATTGACCGGAGTTTTTTTCTTCGGATTAAGCACTCTGGCTATTATCTTTATTGCTTTTCCTTCCGGTTTAACTTCTTTTGGGACGGCTTTGCCAAATCGCTCCTCCCTAATCTGGCTCCTTGTTCTATCGGGTGTAATCATTCCGATGAATTATTTCAATTCAAAAAGCCCGGAAAATCTTCAGCAGTACCCACAGATCAGAAATTCAGAATGGCCGGTTTCTTTACTGATTTTAAGCGCCCTAAGCTGGATCGCCTACCTTCTTGCGTATGAGTTTTTGTTCCGGGGATTTTTATTGTTCTCCTCTGTCGCTTTGCTGGGTGTATGGCCCGCTATACTTATCAATACAGGTCTCTATTCTCTTGTCCATATCCCCAAAGGAAGCAAAGAAACCCTTGGCGCTATTCCGTTCGGGATATTTCTCTCTTATCTTGCCATTCAAACAGGTTCGTTCTGGATAGCATTTTTCGCTCATGTTGTATTGGCACTATCCAATGAATGGTTTTCTCTGGCAGCTCACAAAGGAATGCATGTAAATTTTTCCCGAAAATGAAAATCTTTATAAGCGGGGCAACCGGATTTATCGGTAGCAGACTTGCAATCCGTCTGGCAGAAGAGGGACACACTGTACACGCTCTGTACCGATCCCTGAATAAAACAGAAGCCATTATTCATCCCAATATCATTCTTTTTAAAGGGGATATTCTCGATCGTCCGGGTCTTGATGCTGCTATTTCCGGCTGTGAACAGGTTTATCATACAGCTGCATTTGCAAAGGTCTGGGATTCGGATCCCTCATTGATTTACCGCCTCAACATCGAAGGTGCTTTAAACGTAATAAACGCCGGATTGGGTGCCGGAGTCAGAAAGTTTGTCTGTACATCAACTGCCGGTGTTTTCGGGCCGTCTGAAGAAAATGGCATTATTGACGAATCTTCAATAAGACCGGAGAAGTATTTCATTCATTACGAATCATCAAAATCAATATTGGAGGGTGTTCTTAAAACACTCGCAAAATCAGGCGTTTCAATAGTTCTGGTAAATCCCACCCGCGTTTATGGTCCGGGACTTCTTAGCGAGAGCAATGGTGTAACGCGAATGATTAAAAAATACTCGGAAGGCAACTGGCACCTGATCCCCGGAAACGGAAAAAGCATTGGAAACTATGTGTATGTGGAAGACGTGGTAACCGGACATATTCTTGCAATGGACAAAGGGTTGTCCGGAGAAAATTATATTCTGGGAGGAGAAAACGTTTCGTATAATGACTTCTTTACGGAGCTTTCAAATCAATGTGGCACAAATCACTTTCTGATCCATTTTCCTCTAAGTCTTATGCTTTTATTGTCTAAGCTTCTGCTGGGGTTTGCAATGCTTACAGGAAAAGATCCCCTGATAACACCTCCCCTGGTAAAGAAATTTATACACCACTGGAATGTCTCCAGCCGGAAAGCATTTACAGAACTTGGATACAAACCCATAAGCCTGAGTTCGGGACTGAAAAACACTCTGAACTGGATAAACGAATTAAAACTTAATAAAAATGAATCCTGAAAAAAAATTTGCTCTTATTACCGGTGCAAGTTCAGGAATAGGTAAAGCAATTGCTTTTTACTGCGGAAGAAAAAACATGAATTTACTTCTGATATCCCTTCCCGGTGAAGACCTGGCTTCTGTTGCGAATGAAATACGCTTGAAATACAATGTTTTTACCGACTTTCTTGAGCTTGACCTTGCGCAGACAGATGGCCCTGAAAAAGTATATACCTGGACTGTATCTAAAGGTTATGCAGTAAATATCCTGATAAATAATGCCGGAGTAGCAGGCACTACAATTTTTGAGAATTCTGATCCGGATTACAGCGATCGAAGAATTATGGTTAACATCCGCGCACTTGTTTTATTGTGCAGGTATTTCATTCCGGAACTTAAGAAACACCAAAAAGCTTATATATTAAATGTTGGAAGCCTTTCTGCTTTTTTCTCAATTCCCTATAAAGCTCTGTACAGCGCCAGTAAGGCTTTTGTTGTAAACTTCAGTCGTGCTTTGCGTTATGAATTAAAAGATTCCAATATTCGTGTTTGTGTTGTGTGTCCAAATGGAGTCAGAACAAACGCCGGGACGCATGCCCGCATTGAAGCTCATGGTGCAAAAGGAAGATATACCGCAATCGCTGTCGATAAACTGGCAGAAGAAGCTGTAGAAAATTTGCTCAAAGGAAAATTTCTTTATATCCCCTTAAAAATAAACTGGGTTCTGTTCTATCTTCAGAAAATCATTCCAACGGCAATGCAGCAGAAAATACTTACAAGGGAATTTCTGAAAGAAGTAAGAGTATCCTGATCTCAAAAATATTCTATACTTTAAAACCTACCGGAATATGTTTCTCACCGGGAGTAATGCTAAGAACGGGAGCCGGACAATGATTCAAAATTTCCTGCACATAACCGCCAAGTGATTTGTTGGTTCCGGTAAACCGGCTGGTTCCGATAACAACCAGATCGGCATTTACAGCCGTAGCATAATTTATAGTGAGGGTTGGAAGACTTTCTCCGAATAATTGCTTTGTAACAATAGCTATTTTCCTCTTCTTAATAAATTCAGCACTCTGACTAAGATATGCATTAAGTCTGGCCTGATCCTTCTTATTCTTTGAAGTAGAAATTGCAATTAAATGAATTTCTGCACCAAAAAGTTCAGCAATTTCAATCGCCCAGGGAACTTTCTGACGGGTATCAACATTCATTTTTATTGGAACAACTATTTTCTTTATATCAGTCGGGCAACTTCCTTTCCGGATGGTTATTACCGGTTTTCCGGTTGCCGAAATAATTTTAAACGCATTGCTTCCGATAAAAAAATCCTCAAAACCGGAGGCTCCATGAGTTGAAGCAGCAATTATACTGCTGTTGTAAGACTCTGCCTGATTTACAATCTCCTTGTAAATTTTCCCCCTCTTGATAATATACCTGAGCTTTGAGTCGGTTCCAATTTTCTTTTCATATTCCTTCATTATCTCATGGAATTTCGATTCTGCAAATTTGTGCTCTTCTTCCAGAGATCCGGGGTGATAGTCTTCGCTGTTCTTCTGAACATAGACCATTTGAATATTTACCGGCATCTTTTTTGAAAACAGAACTGCAATATCAAGCCCCTTAAGAGAGTCTTTTGAAAAATCGACAGGAATAATAAAATTTTTCATCGTAAACAGCATTAGTTAATCACAGCTAAATTAAATAATATTTTAATATAACAATCGTTTCTCCCGGTGGAATAAGGAACAATCTTTCATTCATGGCCTTTTGCCCCCGAACAACCATCTTTTTCTCAAAATCTCAACGTTAAATGGTTTGATTTTACTATCTGTCCATTATTTGCTGCAGCAAGGCTCCTAAGAGTATATTAAGCATGCAGAAGAACAGTCAATAAAGCCAACCTGCCGAAGCAGAAATAAATAGCCCGTGGTTTTATCAATCCATTACGTTATTTCATGAAAAATAGTACTTTTATCCCCTGATTTTATAATTCTTTCATTCTAATTCCTATGGCATCAGGAAACTTTTCCGTTGCTGCTGATTCGATGCAGAACCAAAACAATAGCAAAAGCTATCGCACTGCATTTATTGTACTGACTTCTCTTTTTTTTATGTGGGGATTTATTACCTGCATGAACGATATCCTGATACCTTTTTTGAAAAAAATGTTTGAACTGAGTCGGGCTCAATCCATGCTGGTTCAGATGTCATTTTTCGGGGCATATTTTATCGGTTCGGTAGTATATTTTCTTCTTTCGTATTTTTCGGGGGATCCGATTACACGCATTGGATATAAAAAAGGTCTGATTATCGGTTTGGTTGTTTCTGCAATTGCCTGTTTTGCATTTTATCCTGCTGCTCATTTTAAATCGTACAATCTTTTTCTTACCGCATTGTTTATTCTGGGATTAGGATTTACACTTCTTCAGATCGCCGCAAATCCATATATTGCTATTCTTGGAAGCTCCTCAACAGCCTCAAGCCGATTAAATCTTTCGCAGGGATTTAACTCCTTCGGAACCACTATTGCCCCTATAATAGGCGGATATTTTGTGTTTCACTTTTTTGCAGAATGGGGACAACCCTTGCTGGATAAGGCCGGAAATATAATTACAACCGATAGCGGAAACTCAATGTCTGCATTGGCAGTACAGCTGCCTTACCTGATTTTTGCGCTTATATTTTTATCCCTTGCATTATTGATTAAGTTCACCCGGCTTCCGGTTTTCTCAAATTCTGAGTCAATCGAAAAAGGAGCGGGAGCGCTTCGTTTCCGTCACCTCGTTTTGGGTATGATTGCCATTTTTATGTATGTGGGGGGAGAGGTTTCGATAGGAAGCGTTATGATAAACTATATGAATGAAATGGCCGGTTTTCCTGAAATGCTTGCCAAAAATTATCTGGCTTTTTACTGGGGAGGCGCAATGATTGGTCGTTTTATCGGTGCCTACACTCTTGGACAGAAGCGTAGGTTTTTAAATAAAATTATCAGCCTTTTGCTCATTTCTTTATCCGGATTCCTTCTAATCTGGTTTTTTGTATATCTGGAAAGCGATCGAACTTTTTCCATTCAAAATGTAATCCCTTTTCTGGGTCTGATCCTTATAAATATTATTGGTTTTCTGATCGGTAAATCAATGCCCGCCAGAACCCTTATGGTGTTTTCATTTGCTGTTCTGGGACTCCTTCTCGTTTCCTCCCTGAGTTCAGGAATGACTGCTATCTGGTGTGTTATCGGTATCGGCCTGTTTAATTCAGTAATGTGGTCAAATATTTTTACTCTCGCCATTGATGGCCTCGGGAAATATACATCTCAGGGATCCTCCCTCTTAGTAATGTTTATCCTTGGAGGAGCTGTTCTTCCATTTATTCAGGGAAAAGTTGCTGATATTCTGGGGGGTTACCATTTTTCTTTCTTTATACCTGCAGTTGCTTATCTTTACCTCGCGTTTTATGGATGGAAGGGTCATATACCAAAAAAAATACATAATCTGAAATAGCTTTTATAATGAAAAAACGTGCAATTGGAATTGATATAGGCGGAACGTTCACAAAATTCGGATTTGTAGGTGAAGATGGTGAACTGACTCATGAAGGCTCTATTCCCTCTGATATTTATCCCGATATCAACGATTTTCTTGATGAGCTCTCTTCAAAACTCAGAGTTATAATTAAAGATCAGAATTTTGAAATTGTCGGTGTTGGCGTTGGTGTTCCAAACGGTAATTATTACTCGGGAACTATAGAATTTGCTCCAAATCTCCTGTGGAAGGGCGTAATCGATCTGGTAGCCCTTTTTAAAAAATACTTCTCGGTGCCGGTAATTGTAACAAACGACGCTAATGCCGCGGCCATAGGTGAGCTGGTGTATGGTGGTGGCCGTGGAATGAAACATTTTATTATGGTTACGCTTGGTACCGGTCTTGGTAGCGGTTTCGTTGTTGATGGTAAGGTGGTGTACGGACACGATGGTTTTGCCGGTGAACTTGGTCACACGGTTAGCGTTCCCGAAGGTCGTCAGTGTGCATGCGGAAAACAGGGTTGCCTTGAAACCTATGTCTCTGCAAGCGGAATTAAAAGAACAATGTATAAAATGATCGCTTCTGAAATTGAAGAAAGCGAACTCCGGAATGTCAGCTTTCATGACCTCGACGCAAAAATGATTTCCGAAGCCGCCAGAAAAGGCGACCCCCTGGCTATAAAAGCCTTCGACTACACCGGAAAAATGCTTGGAATTAAACTGGCTGATGCTGTAGCACATACAAGTCCTGAAGCAATATTTCTTTTCGGGGGACTTTCCTGTGCGGGCGATCTGATTTTTGAGCCCACCAGAAGATATATGGAACACTACCTTCTGCCAATCTACCGGAATAAAATTAAACTTCTGCCTTCTGCTCTTCAGGATAAAAACATTGCTGTTCTTGGTGCGGCAGCCTTAATCTGGCACGACATAAAAGAAAAGCCTTAGAAAAGTAGGATGTCGTTTTTTATTCTGCAAACGATTGCTTAATCTCAAGTTCCCAATTCGATCGGATATTTATCTCCCCTTTGTAATAAAGGAGCTTTTCCGGCTGAATCTTTTTTAAATATTCCCCTGTGTCCCATTTCTGGTTGTTGTTTAAATCATAAATGAATTTGATTTTGTATTTCGCCGGAGGGAGCAATTCAAATGCAAGGCTCCCGTCCTTTTCTGTGGATTGTGTTCTTAACACCACCTCCTTATCGTTCATCAACTGTACAAGAATCGGGGCCTTAACCTCAGTAAGGGTCAGGGTAAGTGTCCCGTAAAATGCTTTTTCCTGAACAGAAAATTTAAGTTGTAAAGTGTCATTGGTATGCCCATAGTAATCGATGAAAGCACCCGGAAGCGCCTCAATTCTGTATTTCGACTTTTCTTTCCAGTTGCTGTTTATAAAAGCTTTCCGAATGGATAAACTGTCGCGGGAAAATTCGTAGTTCTGCAAAACCTCAATGCTATCCACTCTTACATACAAATGTAACTTTGATGTATCTGTTTTCTCAATCGGAAAATTAAACCCAAAAGGCACACTGCTGTTATAATCTAAAACGCCTCCATTCCTGATGCTGGTAAGAACCAGTTTAACAGCCGGGGCTTTTTCATCCTCTTTTCCTCTGCCTGATTTCTCTGATGATTTCCGGGTAATATATTTTAAGGTGTCAATACGCGTAAAAATCCCTCCGAGAGAATCGCTCATGGGATAGGCAACCTGTATGCGGAGTGAGTCTATATTTAATATCAGGGGATCTACAATCCAGTATGTAAAAGTATCCCTTTTAGCATTTATCTCTGGCAAATACCACCCTTCCTGCTCGTCATAATCAAGAACGTCTGTTTCAGGAATATCCTTTAATGGCAGACTAAAACTTAATTGAAAACTTTCCGGATTAATCCTTTCATTATTTGTCATATACATTTTCGTTCCTTCCTGAAGAAAAGAAACCATATCGACATAAAGCGCAGGTATTAATGATTTTGCAGGAATACTGTCTGATGCAAGCGTGTCTGAGGGAATGCTATTTGAGACTTCCTGTTCAGTATTCTTATTTCTGCTTTTTCTGTTACTTTTCTGAACCCTCAAATCCTTTTTTAGAAAACTGGTATCTTTCTGAAGAGTGTCGATTTCGGGCAGCCTGACAGGTAATGACATTAAGAACTCGGGTGTTATGATTAATACGGTATCAACAAATCCAATTTCTTCATTGGGCAAATCAAACCTGAGATTATAATTTGCGTCTTTAAGGGCAAATATTTTAAATGTGTCTGCTTTGATATTGTTAATTTGAAAAAGCCCTTTATCATTTGTTTTACCAATATAAACCGGAATAGACTTTATTGGAACCGAATCTTCATGTTGATCATACAGCCCAATAATAAATGGCTCTTTGGATGGTGTTAAAGTAAATGCGTTTATTATGCTGCCCTTTACCGATAACGAGTCAAGATAAGCTCCCGTTGAAAATACAAATTCAAAATTGGTAAGCGGATTCGCTTCATTATTATCGACTATCGACTTTCCGAAATTCAGGGTGTACGTTGTGTTTTCCCGCAATTCATTTTTAAGATCAATTATTACAGATTTATTTTTTAATCTGACATCCGGTTTTTTGGGGAGGGGAGGCGAAATCACCAGCTCCTGATTTACGTTTTTCAGGGCCACATATTCATCAAATTCCAGCTCAATTTTCTTTGAAGTAAAATTTACTGAGTAATTCAGGGGATTTGAGCTTACCAGAACAGGCGCCCATTCATCCTTGTAACCTCCGGTAAGTCCCCCCATTTTTGCACATCCCCCGAAAAGAAAAAGCAAAATAATCACTTGTAAAAATAATCTGTGGTTTTTCAAATTTATCTTGTTAATGGGCTTCAAATTTACAAAGAATTACTCCGTTAATACCTCCTCTGTAATAAAATTACAAACTCTACCTGATTTTTCTGCGCGTTCAGCTTTTTCCTTCTGCGCAACATCAGACATGCACACAAGGGTAGCTTAACCGGGCTGAAACAATATCGAAAAAGTGAATCTGCAAAAGCAGAAATAACAGAAATAATAAAACGCAAAATCCTCTATCCAAATTATATTTCGTAAGTTTAAACTCTTTTTTAATTTGAAGAAAATGAACATACTTAGCATTGTTTGGGATGTTGATCCCTGGTTATTAAAAATATCCGATTCTTTTGGTATTCGCTGGTACGGCGTTCTCTTTGCCTGTGCTTTTTTATTCGGCTACATTATTTTTAACCGCTTTTTTAAGAAAGAAGGTCTTTCAACCGAAAAGCTTGACCAGCTTACCCTTTACATAGCACTCGGAACCATTATAGGTGCCCGGCTTGGTCATTGTTTTTTCTACGATGCTGCTTACTATCTTCAACATCCCCTGGAAATATTGCAGATATGGAGAGGCGGATTAGCAAGTCATGGTGCTTCAATCGGTATCCTTGTTGCTCTTTACTTTTATGTAAGGAAAAATAAAATGTCATTCCTCTGGCTTATCGACCGTATAAGCGTAGTAACTGCGCTGGGTGGATTTTTTATCCGGATGGGAAACCTTATGAACTCTGAGATTTATGGCCATCCGACAAATCTTCCCTGGGGATTTCAGTTTATGCGCGATAATAAAATATTTACCGACCCCAATACCGGTGAAATTCTGGGTAAACACCTCCCCTGCCACCCTACTCAGCTGTATGAAGCCTTAAGCTACCTTGTTTTGTTTTTTATTCTCTTTTATGTTATCCGAAAATATGGTGACAAAATTAAAGACGGAACCATTTTCGGCTGGTTCCTTATCGCCTTGTTTTCCGCCCGGTTTCTTATCGAATATGTCAAATTTGAACAGTCCGACTTTGAGGTAAATATGATTTATCAACTCCACATGAATATGGGACAATTACTAAGCATTCCATTCATTCTGCTTGGAATTGGTATACTCCTCTGGTTAAGAAAACACGGTAAAATTCATTCGTAAACTTATGGATCTCAGCACACAAAATATTCTCTTTGCGTTTTCGCTTACACTTTTTGCCGGACTCGCAACCGGAATAGGCAGTGCGTTGGCATTTTTTACAAAAACAACGAACACAAGGTTTCTATCCGTTTCCCTCGGTTTTTCGGCCGGGGTAATGATATATGTATCATTAGTTGAGATATTTCAAAAAGCAAAGTTTTCACTTACATTGGTTTATGGAGTTAAAACAGGAAGCTGGTATACCGTTCTTGCTTTTTTTGCAGGGATCTTAATCATCGCCATAATCGACAAACTAATTCCTTCCGGCGATAATCCTCATGAAATACATAAGGTTGAAGAAATGAATCCCGGGAACCCGGCAAAAAATAAAAAGCTCTATCGTATGGGCCTTTTTACTGCTCTCGCCATTGCGATTCATAATTTTCCGGAGGGTTTGGCCACTTTTGCTGCAGGATTAGCAGATCCAAAACTTGGTATTCCCATAGCTGTAGCAATTGCCATTCATAATATTCCTGAAGGAATTGCTGTTTCAATTCCCATTTCGTATGCAACGGGAAACAAAAAGAGGGCTTTTTTGTTATCTTTTATGTCAGGGCTTGCAGAACCCTTCGGAGCTCTGGTGGGGTTTTTCCTTTTACGAAACTATTTTGGTGATACTCTTTCGGGCTTGCTGTTTGCGGGAGTAGCCGGAATCATGGTTTTTATATCGTTGGATGAGCTTCTTCCTACTGCCAGAGAGTATGGTGAACATCACTTGTCCATCTACGGACTTGTTGCAGGCATGGCTACCATGGCAATCAGTTTGCTGTTATTTTTGTAAATATGCATCAGAAAAAAAGTAATCATAGCCATTCTCATGATGAGACAAAAATAAACTCTAAAAATCTTCTTTGGGTAACACTTCTTAATTTGTTGATAACCGCAGCAGAAGTAGCCGGTGGCCTCATTTCAAACTCACTGTCCTTACTTTCAGATGCTCTTCATAACCTAAGTGATGCCTTCGCAACCTTTATTGCATGGATTGCCTCCAGATTAAGCGCCAGGAACTCCACCCCAAAAGCAACTTTCGGACTAAAGCGCGTTGAAATTCTTTCGGCATTACTTAATGCTGTAATCCTTATCGTGCTTACACTTTACTTGTTCAGGGAGGCCTGGTTTCGTCTTCAGGATCCGGAACCGGTAAACTCACTGGTTATGCTGATTGTTGCTTCCATTGGACTTATTGCAAACCTATACGCTGTGGTGATTCTCAAAAAGGACTCCCATAAAAGCCTTAATGTAAAAGCCGCGTATATTCACCTGATTGGCGATACCCTTTCTTCCGTCGTGGTAATCATCGGGGGAATCCTTATGTATTATTTCAGTATTTTCTGGATCGACCCTGTAATTACCTTTTTAATAGGCATTTACATTATAAAAGAAACGTATGAAATTCTCAGACAAACGGTTGCTATTCTCATGCAGCAAACACCCGAATGTATTAACCTACATGAAATAAAAGAGGAAATTGAAAAAATTGAAGAAATAAATAACATTCATCATATCCATGCCTGGAACCTCACTGATCAGCTTATTCATTTTGAGGCCCACATCGATATTTATGATGATCTGCATCTGAGTCAGGTTGAAAAAATAAGATTCAGGGTTGAAAAAATACTTAAGGATAAATTTAAAATCGACCATATCACATTGCAATTTGAGTTTAAAACCGCTGATGGTAAATCAATGATTCATAACGGGGAGTAAATTATGGAATGGATATCAAAATTCGGGGGAGAACTGGTGCAGCTGACAATTGAAATGGCTCCATATCTGTTACTGGGATTTTTATTTGCCGGGATGCTTTATGCCTGGTTCCCAAATCAGAAAATGATGAAATATCTCGGTAAAAATAATACAGCCTCGGTTTTTCGTGCTTCATTATTGGGCGTACCTCTACCCTTATGCAGTTGCGGTGTTATTCCAACCGGTGTAAGCTTTTACCGCAACGGTGCTTCAAAAGGGTCCTCAATTGCATTTCTGATTTCGACACCACAAACAGGCGTGGATTCAATTATGGTTACGTGGTCATTACTGGGCTGGCCTCTTGCCATCCTTCGTCCGGTTATTGCTCTGATAACCGGTATGCTTGGGGGTATTTTAACAAACCTATCTGAAAACAGGAAAAACAAACTCAATCCCCAGGAGCCCTCAACTCCCTTTACCGAAGAAAAAACAAAAACCGGAATAGTCGCAATGTTAAAATATGCATTTATTGACTTTTTACAGGATATCGTTAAATGGCTTACCATCGGTCTGCTTATTGCCGCGCTCATGGCGACAGTAATCCCTGACGATTTCTTTTTAAAGTATTTGTCAAATGATTATCTGAGCATGTTCATAATCCTTTTAGCCTCTGTTCCTCTTTATGTTTGTGCCACGGGATCTGTTCCCATTGCTGCTGTGCTTATGATGAAAGGATTGTCTCCGGGAGCGGCTCTTGTTTTCCTGATGGCCGGACCGGCTACAAATGCCGCAACTATTTCGGTAATCGGAAACACAATGGGACGAAGAACAATGTTTATCTATTTGTTCTCAATAATTTCAGGAGCTCTTTTCTTTGGTATTCTTATAAACGAATTCCTGCCCCGGGACCTTTTCCTGAATGCCATGAATCACATTCATTCCGGAGACCATGTGCATGAAATACTTCCCCGCTGGCTTCATGCGGGTTCTGCAATTGTACTCACAGCACTGATGTTAAATGGACTATTACGAATCTACTTACCGTCAGTTTTTCAGAATAAAAACCATAACCCTTTACCTGTAACAATAAAAAATATGAATTTTCAGACAATTCTTGTTGAAGGAATGACTTGCAATCACTGCAAAATGACCGTTGAAAATAACCTTAAAAAAATGGAGGGTGTATTTAATGTAACCGCAGATCCAACAACCGGAAAGGTTGTTATTGAAGGAGAAAATACCCGTCTTTCTGAAGCACAAAAAATCGTCACAGATTTAGGATATAAATACAACGGGGTGTCGGAAGATTAATTGTAGCCCTCCTTTCTCTGAAACTTTTATCTTATATTTGTGTCCCGATTGTGTTTTTATAAAATTTAAATTTTTACCCATTATGTATAAACTTGTTCTTCTCAGACATGGTGAAAGTCAGTGGAATCTTGAAAACCGCTTCACGGGTTGGACAGACGTTGATCTGACCGAAAAAGGTATTCTTGAAGGCAAAAGTGCCGGTAAAGTTTTGAAAGAAAAAGGTTTCACTTTCGACATAGCCTATGCCTCTGTGCTTAAAAGGGCTCTTCGTACCCTAAATCTGGCTCTCGATGAAATGGATCTCCTTTGGATCCCAATAGAAAAATCGTGGAGATTAAACGAAAGACATTATGGTGGATTACAGGGTCTTAATAAATCGGAAACCGCTGCTCTTCACGGTGAAGATAAAGTTCTGATCTGGAGAAGAAGTTATGATGTTCCTCCCCCCCCTCTTGAAAAAACCGATCCCAGATATCCGGGGAACGATCCGAGATATGCCAATGTATCACCAAAAGATCTGCCTCTTACCGAATGCCTGAAAGATACCGTTGAAAGATTCCTTCCTCTTTGGCACGAAACAATTGCCCCTGCTATCAAATCAGGAAAGAAAGTAATTATTGCTGCTCACGGAAACAGTCTGCGCGCTCTGGTAAAATATCTTGATAAAATGAGTGAGGAGGAAATACTCAAACTCAACATTCCAACCGGTTTGCCGCTCGTATATGAGCTGGATGCTAATCTTCAGCCAATTAAACACTATTATCTTGGTGATGAAGAAGCTGTTAAAAAAGCAATGGAAGCTGTTGCTAATCAGGGAAAAGCAAAATAAACAGATATTTTATATAACTTTTGTTTTAACAACAAACGCCTCCCAAAAAAGGAGGCGCTTTTGTTTTAACAATTTAATGCTTTGCATGCCCGGGATCATCAGGCAACTTGCAACATCCCGGTAAAGCCGAATAAGCCTTTTCATTCTTTTTCATATCATCGGCATCATAACCAAGCTTTGTTACCGCAATCCTAATCTTTTCAGGATTGGTTTTGCTGTATTTATAAACAACAGTAAGTACCTTTGTTTCAATGTCAAGTGATGAACTTTTAACTCCTTTTTCAAACGCCAAAGCGGTTTCAATCCTTTCCTTACACATACTGCATTGGGCTGTGGTCTTTATCTTTATTTCATTGGTTTTCTCTGTTTGTGACTGTGCTGAAACCATCACAAAACTGAAAACACAAACCTGAAGAATTACTACTATTTTTTTCATTTCGTAATTTTTATTTTATTGTGAATCTTAACCCCAAATAATACATCCTTCCCGAAACCGGCCCATAAATCATGCTGGCATCAAAACTGTCCGAAAAAGGATTGTCCGCTGAAATGATCGGATTCTTTTGTTTATAGTTTGTCAGATTTTCAATTCCGGCATATAAATCCAGCCATTTGAACTTTTTGGTGATCTGAGTGTGAACAATATAAAATGATGGAGATCTTTCCGGTAGCTGATATTGTGGCAGGCTACTCTGAGTATCCGGTAATCTGGAACTCCCGTTATACTGAACGTTCAGATCGATTTTCCATTTTTGAAATGGCGTGGAATAGGTAGTGCTGAAAAGGCCCTTGTTCTTTACAACAAATGGTTTTTCAAGCAATCCGTCCAGCTGATCCACTTTAACATCATTATACCTGTAGGCAATCGTAAGCTCCAGTCTTTCTAAAACTTCGGCAGCAAACTCGGCCTGAATGGATGTAGAATATGATTTTCCGTTGAGATTATATAGGTTCACCTGATGGACATCATAATCCAAATCACTTACAACCTGGTTGATAAATTCGGTTCTGTAAAAATCAAGTGACACGGTTCCCTCTCTGTGATCATGAATATGCAAATGCCGGGTAAGATTCAGGCCTGCATTCCATGCCTGTTCCATTTTAAAATCGGGATCCATAATAAATAACCTGGAACTGGCGAGATGACTTATGTTTTCACTTATCACATTCGCTGTACGGAATGATCTGCCAAATGTTGAACGGGCAATAAGTGTTTTGGTAAGATCATATTTCAGATGGAGGCGGGGAGTAAACAATAGTCCGTGTTCTGAATTTAAATCCAGGCGGGTACCTGCCATCAGCACCATTTTCTCGGGTATCGTAAATGTATATTGTGAGAAGACTCCCGGGACAAACTCCCTTCTTAAATAGTCAGTATCAATAAAATATTCATTATACTCATCATACTGGAACGACAGGCCGCTGCTTAGCTGATGATTGGAATTATTGATAAT